>DASSKV010000093.1:0-2075 GCA_035690125.1 Saccharimonadales bacterium (SeqCode)
ACTGTTTACTGCCAGAGCCATTTTAGACCCTGCGAAATACGTGAAAATGGTGTAAATGGCCGCGCCAATGATACCGCCATAAAATACACCGGTACTCCTGCCGCCCCACACAACGTCGAATAGCCAAATAAGCCCAGTCACAAAAGCCATGAAAATGACCATAATGACGACTGTCTTGCGCTTGTTGGCAGCAATGTCAGAATACATGAGTCGCTACGCTCCAATTTTCAATTTACAATTATCGATTTTCAATGTAAGACAGCCTCCGGCTGAATTAGAATTGGACGTTTACTGGTTCCTGGACTTCAGCATTAGCAGCCTCGTCGAGTTCGAAGAATTCTTTGTCTTGGTTAAAGCCCAGCATGCCAGCAAAGATGTTGGTTGGGAAAACTTTGCGCTTGGTGTTAAAGTCGCGCACAACACCATTGTAAAAGCGGCGAGAAGCTTGGATTTTGTCCTCGGTGTCGGTAAGCTCGGCTTGCAGTTGCTGGAAGTTTTCGGTTGCCTTTAGGTCTGGGTAGTTCTCGGCTACGGCAAACAAGCTCTTTAGGGCGCCGGCAAACTGGTTTTCTGCCTTAGCGGTATCGGCCACACCCTGTGCGCCAAGTGCTTGGGTACGGGCTGCAGTGACATCCTCAAACACGGTCTTTTCGTGGCTGGCGTAGCCTTTTACGGTATTTACAAGGTTTGGTATAAGGTCATAGCGCCGCTTTAGTTGGACGGTTATGTCGCTCCAAGCTTCGCCGGCCTGCTGGTTCAAACGGACCAGCCCGTTGTACATCACAGCAAGGACGATGCCGACCAACACCACCACGCCGATTACGATTAGTAAAATAGACATCGTTTACTCCTTACATTAGCTACTTTTATTATACAACAGTACAGCTACTAATGGGGTATTATTATAGGAGTTTATGCGACGCATTTTGGCAATCGTACTGATACTGGTCTTACTAGGCGGGGGCTATAGCTTTTGGGCCTTGAACAAGCCGCTACCACTGCTACAGCCCGTAAACATTTTGCCAACCCTTCCCGCCCAAGAGCCGAACCCGCTCACTTGGCCGGGCAGCACGCAAGCCGCCGTCGGTGCAACCGGCTATGGCGTGCTGGCCACAAACGGCGAGCAAAAGCCCTTGCCTACGGCCAGCGTAGCTAAAGTGATGGCAGCGCTATCCGTACTGCAAAAGAGACCCTTAAAACTGGGTGAGCAAGGCCCCACCTTTACGGTTGGAGACCAGGACATAAACTTTTACTATCAGTACGTAGCCGCCGAGGGTTCGGTTGTGCCCGTAAACTCAGGGGAAGAGATTAGCGAGTACCAAGCGCTCCAGGCGATGCTTTTACCATCAGCCAACAATATTGCCAAAAGCTTGGTTACATGGGTCTTCGGCTCAGAGCAAAACTATACGGCTTATGCAAACGCTTATGCAAAACAGCTTGGTTGCAAGCAAACAACCATAACCGACGCCAGCGGCTTTTCCCCGAGTACAACCAGCACGGCATCGGACCTAGTACTACTGGGCGAGGCCGCCTTGCAAAACCCGGTACTAGCACAAATAGTATCGCAAACGGATGCCGATATACCGGTAGCCGGGGCTGTCCACAATGTAAACGAATTATTAGGTCGGGACGGCATAAACGGCATAAAAACAGGCAACACAGACCAAGCTGGCGGGGTATTCCTGGCATCCGGTACATACACTGCTGCAGGCAACCACAAGGTAACCATAGTCAGCGCTGTCGTCGGCGCCCCAACCTTGCGCGCGGCTATGGATAACAGCCTACCGCTGCTCGTTAGCAGCCAAACAAACTTCGTCGAAACAAAAGTAATAAACCAACAGCAAATAGTCGGTTACTACAACACACCTTGGCACACTAGCACCAACGCCGAAGCCGCCTTTGACCTCACCGCTTTCGGCTGGAAAGGCGCGCTTAGCAAACCCCAGCTAAGTATGCAGAAAGTACATGTACCCGCCAAAGAAGGCCAGACCATAGGCACGCTAACCCTCAAAGATGCCGCCGGCAACTCTACAACTACCCAAGTAACTCTCCAGCAACCCGTACCTGCCCCTTCC
>DASSKV010000094.1:0-2116 GCA_035690125.1 Saccharimonadales bacterium (SeqCode)
AGCCCGTTCATAATCTCACGGTA
The DNA here is from genome assembly GCA_035690125.1 of Saccharimonadales bacterium (SeqCode). GTDB lineage: Bacteria > Patescibacteriota > Saccharimonadia > Saccharimonadales > UBA4665 > DASSKV01. The sequence continues at coordinate 24 of DASSKV010000094.1, forward strand.
ACTAGGACTATAGCCATGCTCGGCTATAAACGCCTCTATATAACTTAGTAACTCCTTCTGCTTCTTCGTTGGCCGTACTGTCCCCGTGTCTGCTGTTTGCTTTTCGTTCATAACATAACCATTATGCCACAATTTGGGGATTAGGGAATAGTAGTTGGGGGTTGGGATACGAAATTACCCCTGGCGCGAAAAAGCCAGCATTTGAGTGCGGAAGCGCATTTCTCGATGAGCACTGGAGGGAGCCGTACGACTCGTACGGTGAGCGAAGCGCGCAATCGAAAATACGCTTACGTGCCAAAAGCACCTGTAAAAGCTTGGCTTTGCTAAGATTTTTCAGGTGCGGTGCTGGCTTTTTCGGGGAAGACCCAGTACTTGTACCAAAGATAACTCCAAAACGTAAAAAATATCCCCGATATAAAGAACCCAATATACGGGCTAATGCCTATGGACTTCAGCCCGCCTATCAACAAATAATCTATCACAAACCCTATGCTCTCTATGAAAACATAGCGCCCGGCATGCTTCATTTCGCTCAGGCTGACGTGGTCAGCAAAAGCCCAGAAACGTTGCACAAAGTAGTTGCTGGTCCAACCGACAGCGTCACTGAGTATTTTTGCCGGCAGCCAATCCCAATGAAAACCGGAATAGCAAAGAGCGAATATGGCATAGCCGACCCAAAAGTATATACTGCCGCCTACCAGGTACTTCGAAAAGCGGGTTGCTTCGTTTTTGCTAAGCTTTCGTTGCACGGCTAGTATCCTCGGCTGATTGTACGCCGGTGCCTATGGCTATACCCGCCAGCCCCCACCATATGTATGCCAAGGTGTCGTCCGTCCAAGCATGGGAAAGCAGGTTTACAAAACATATACCAACTAAGCTAGCTAGGAGCGTAAGCGCCAGCGGGTCGCTCCTGCGCTTCCAAAGTAGGTAGCCAGTCGTTCCGACGATACCCAAGAACATTGCCAGCCCTAACCAGCCCGTCTCCTGGCCTATCTGTAAGTAGTAATTCTCTGAAATCCTTGGGTTGTGGTTGTTGTACACGCTCGCTGGCCCCGCGGTACCTGGCCCGCGGCCAAATGGTTCGTGTAGCATGTCATGCAAGCCAGCCCGTACAGCTGTTAGGTGGCCATTGTTCGACGTGGCCGCAACCGTTGAGTGCTCCTGGGTGTGGAACACGATGTTTTGGAACCTAGTATTGTGCCGCAGGCCTATGGCCACACCTGCAACCACTATAACCAGCCCTGCTACGATGCTGGCAGTCTGTACTTGACGGCGGCGGCTCAAACGCATCACACCCACTACAGCTAAGGTTAATACGGCACCTATCCATGCCGACCGTGAGAAGCTAAAGAACAGTACTGCCACTAGTGCTAGCAAGAACAGGGCACGGCGCCAGTTACGCTTGCCTATTGTTGCTAGTACGAGCATACCGCTTAGGGGTAGCAGCAGGTAAGCCCCTAGCGGGTTTGCCCCGCGTAGCGTTGACATTATGCGGACGTAGTTTAGGTTGTGGTTGATGGTTTCGTACGGGTATATGGTCTTCTCGCTGTACCCAAAGTGCCTGAGGAAATCGGTTGGAAGTACAAATATCTGCAGCAAGCCAAACCCTAACACTACCAGTGCCGGCCATATGAGCAACTTAGACCACTGTAGGTTAATCCGCTTGGTACGGCTACCGACCACCCACGCTATCAAGAAAAATGCTAGAAAGCGCAAGTTTACAAGTAAACCGTAAGCAAGTGCTTTGGCCGTGACGTTATGGTGTTGCAACGCCCACAAGCCGACTACCAATTGCCATGCCGCATAGGCCAGTACCAGCCAGGTAAGTTCGTGGTATAGGGTGTTCAAACGTACCTTTTTATCGAACACTACAAGGTATAAAGCACCTAAGCCCGCCAGGGTTAGCAAAGCCTCTTTCCAGAGCCGAAATGCAGTGTAGTGGCCAAAGTTGCTCCCTAGCCAAACCGTCAGGAATGCGTGGAACGGCATCAGCAGCAGGACAATTACAATAATTGCAGATGTAAACGATAATATGCCGTACTTCAGTGCGGATAATTTCATAGTGTTACACTTATTATACTGATTATGAAGAA
>DASSKV010000095.1:0-3097 GCA_035690125.1 Saccharimonadales bacterium (SeqCode)
ACCAGGCGCCGGACTTTTCTACTATGTTTCTGGCTGCTGCCAGGTCAAGTACATCACCAGCACGGCTAATACCTTCGTTGTACATTATGTCGAACTCGGCCTCCCGGAACGGCGGTGCTATCTTGTTCTTGACGACCTTTACCCGGGTACGGTTGCCTACTACACCCTCCCCTTGCTTTATCTGGCCTATGCGGCGGATGTCCATACGGACTGAAGCATAGAACTTAAGGGCGTTGCCACCTGTGGTTGTTTCGGGGTTACCGAACATAACACCAATTTTCATGCGGATTTGGTTAATAAATATGACTGTTGCTTTGGAGCGGGAGATAATGCCTGTTAGCTTGCGCAGGGCCTGGCTCATAAGCCGGGCTTGCAGGCCCATATGGCTGTCGCCCATTTCACCCTCTATTTCAGCTCGAGGTACTAGAGCGGCCACAGAGTCGACTACGATTATGTCAACAGCATTGGATCGCACCAGTGTTTCAACAATTTCAAGGGCCTGTTCGCCATTGTCAGGTTGGCTGATAAGCAGGTTTTCTACGTCTACCCCTAAGCGCTTAGCGTATGCAGGGTCCAGGGCGTTTTCGGCATCTATAAACGCTGCGGTACCGCCCTTTTTCTGAACCTCTGCTATAGCGTGCAAAGTAAGCGTGGTTTTACCAGATGATTCCGGGCCGTACACCTCAATAACACGACCCCTAGGAAAGCCTCCACCAAGTGCAATATCAAGGCTAAGGCTGCCTGTCGGTATACACTCCACTGCCATGGTACGGCTTTCGCCAAGCTTCATAATTGAGCCTTTGCCAAACTGCTTTTCTATTTGGTCGAGCGCTAAACCCAAGGCCTTTGTTTTGCCCTCGTCTGTAGAATTTTTTGCGTCTTTTGTAGAATCTGCCATAGCACCTCCTCTGTTACCCTTCGATTTTGCACTTGAAACCTTACTTATAATTATAGCACTATACACCTCTGTTCTTCAGGAGAAAGTGCTGGAGCTTACTTTCATAGGCAATTAGCCATTTCACAATTCACAATTACCAAATATTTAGCATTTTTTATTACGCATGTAGCATCTGTAAAGTGAGTAATAGTAAACAATTCGTTAAATGTTAAATAATAAATGCGTATGGCCCTTAAAGTGCTTCTGCTTTTAGGGGCGAGCTGCTAGAATGGGTTCCAGGATGGGTGGACACTCCACAAAATAAATATGCGTATACCGGATTCGCTGGTCGAAAAACTGTTAACTGCCAACACTAAGGTGACAAAGGAGCAGTTGGCCGGGTTGCGCCAACAGGAAGAGACTGAAAAGAAGCCTCTGCAAGACTTGGCTATAAAGAACAACGTCATAAGCGAAAAGGACCTGACAAAACTATACGCCGATGAGATTGAAGTACCTTTTATAGAACTGAACGCCAAGGAAATAAAGCGCGAAATGCTAAAAGAGCTGCCCGAGCGGATTGCCCGGCAGTACAACGCTGTCGTTTTCGAAATAGCCGAGGATGGCACCAAGCAAGTCGCCATGGCCGACCCTGATGACATACAGGCGATAAACTTCCTGCGAAAGCAGCTTGGCACCAACCTTAAGGTTTTCATAACCACAGGGAGCTTGCTCCAGGCTGCCCTCGACCAATACCGCGGTAACATCAGCAATGAACTGACCAAGGTAATTTCGACTGAACCGGGTGACGACACGGAAGATGAAGAGGTCGACGAAGAAGAGGTTGCCGAGGACTCACCTATTGCCCAGACAGTAAACCTAATAATCGAGTACGGCATAAAAAGCGGTGCCAGCGACATCCACATAGAACCCCGAGAGGGCTATGTTGTAGTACGTTACCGCATAGATGGCCTATTGCGCGAGGCTAACAAACTGCCACGGAAAGTACTGGGCGCGCTGGTCAGCCGTATCAAAATTTTGAGTAACCTGAAGATAGATGAGCACCGCGCCCCACAAGATGGCCGGTTCAAGATAGAAACCGGTGGCAAGGTATTTGCCCTGCGCGTGTCCACCCTACCAATTGTTGATGGTGAAAAGGTAGTCATGCGTATACTGGATGAATCTAGCAAGCCGGCTACCTTCAGCGAGCTTGGGTTCTGGGGTGAGGCCCTCGAAAAGCTCAACAACGCCATAGTACAGCCCCATGGCATGATACTAGTGACTGGACCGACCGGCTCTGGTAAGTCAACCACTCTCTTTAGCGTACTGAATGTACTCAATACCCCAAATGTAAACATAAGTACCGTCGAAGACCCCGTAGAGTACCGCGTACAGGGAGCCAACCAAACACAGGTAAACCCGCAGGCAGGCATGACATTTGTAAACGGCTTGCGTGCCCTGCTCCGCCAGGACCCGAACATAATTATGGTAGGAGAGATCCGTGACGGTGAAACGGCTGACCTGGGCGTACAGGCAGCGCTTACCGGCCACTTGGTGTTCTCTACGTTGCACACCAACAACGCCGCCACCTGTCTTCCGCGCTTGCTTGACATGGGCTTGGAGCCCTTCCTTATTGCCAGCACGGTCCGGGTCGTCATAGGCCAACGCCTGGTTCGCCGTTTATGCGTTGATTGCCGCCAAGAGTTCAGCCCCGATGCTGCCCTGCTCAAGCAGCTAGAAAAGAGCTTCAACCTTGAAGCAAACGGCGGCATTAAACGGATGCACGAACTCGAACAACAAGCACTGGATGGTGGTATAGGTAAGTCAAATGCTGGCAAGAGTAAAACATCTGTCGACCAGTTAAGCTCTTCCACTTCCACTGTTACAAAACTCTACAAAGCGCACGATGAAGGCTGCGAAAGCTGTAACCACACCGGCTATAAGGGCCGTATAGGCATCTACGAGGTTCTTAGCAACACAGAGCAAGTCCAGAAACTCATAGTATCCAATGCGACCAGCGAAGCGATTCAAGAGGAAGCCGTACAAGAAGGCATGCTGACTATGCAACTTGACGGCCTCATAAAAGCCCTACGCGGCCAAACAACCATAGAGGAGATTCTGCGCGTAACTGCCCAGGAGCAATAACCATGTTATTAGCCTACAAAGCACTCAATAATGATGGAAAAACGGTTAGTGGTTCGGTGGAGGTAGCTTCCAAAGAAG
>DASSKV010000096.1:0-6645 GCA_035690125.1 Saccharimonadales bacterium (SeqCode)
TCCGGCAAGTATAATTACGGATGACCCATGGGTCGCGGGAGCCGTACTGCAATCAGCTTTTGAACAAGGGCAAGTTGAGATAGTAGAGGAGGAATAGATGGCACTATCAATTACTAACCTCAAGAAGGGGACGCTCTTCCAGTGGGAAGGCGAACCGTTCCGTGTGGTGGACTATAACCAGAAGGTTATGGGCCGTGGCGGCTCCATAGTCAACGTACGGATAAAAAGTTTACTCGACGGTAAGGTACTGGAGAAGACATTTAAGGGTAATGAACAACTGGACAGTGCGGATGTTACTAACCAGAGCGTGCAGTACCTGTATAGCGATGGCAACAACTTCTTCTTTATGAACGGCGATACGTTTGAACAGTTTGAGGTTCCGGCAGACTTGGTTGGTGACAATGCCGGCTACATGAAGGAAGGCGACAAAGTACAGCTACAGTTCTTTGACAGCAAGCCTATAAACGTTGAATTGCCAAAGAATGTGCCCCTTAAGGTGGTATACACTGAGCATGCCGTAAAGGGCGATACTAGCAGCTCAATTACCAAGGACGCTAACCTGGAAACAGGCATAACCATAAAGGTTCCGGCCTTTATAAAAGAAGGTGACCTTATATCTGTTGACACTACAACCGGCGCTTACCGCGAACGAGTAAAGGGCTAAAATAGAAATATGGGTGGAAGCAAAGAAAAGGATTCATCGGAAAGTAAACTCCATAAGGCAGTGCGGGCGGCTGTAGTAATACTGGCTACTTTGGTAGCTATTGAAATAGTTGTTTGAAATCTAGAGCCTATTGCACCGTGGGACTATAATAATATGTAACCGGCCTTTATAAGTAAAACAAAGACTTCAAGGCTACGACGACCGGCGCGTCCTAAGAAGCTGTAAAAGGGAAAACGATGGTAAGGCAAGAACAAGCAGTAACCATTACACCCGAAAGTGTAGTGGCTGTTTTTGACGAGGTAAACCCAGATTTAGTTGGGTTCCTCGGTCTTGAGGCGAGTAAGCTCGTGTGTGCTGTGGCTGAACTAAGGTTGCGCTCGCACAGGCAAAACTTTGACCAAAAACTTGAGGTCAGAGAAGCAGCCGACCACCTCTTACACACTGCCTTTGGCGGGCAGCCAGAACACCCGCTTCACGAAGATAAGGCTGTTGCGTAAGTGCTGCCCGGCGACCGGCTAGTTTGTGCGTTTGTAGAGCCACAGGCAACCGGCACCCAGATTCCACAATGGTTATTGCATGTGACCATAGTGCCCTGGTTCCGGCTGGGTGAGGCCACTGGGCAAATAGCTGCCGGCTTATCCAAAGCACTTGGTACTACAGGGTCTTTTGAAGTTGCGGCTGGCGAGACTGTTATGTTTGGTCCCAAAAAGAACCGGTCGGCCAGGCTAGTTGGCCCAACGGGGCCTTTTGAAGAAATTGAGCAAAAGGTACGCATCTATTTACATAAAAAGCGGGCGTGGCTGGTGGACGAAACAACCAAAAGGCCACGGCAGTTCCGCCCACACGTGACGGTGCAAGGCAGCCAGGGGCTTGGCGCGCGCCAAACGTTCGAGGTAAATAAACTGTACATAGTAGAGCAAAAAGGTAATTATAAAGAGATAGTAGCGGAGATATCCCTTGGTTAAACAGCGCCTGGACCAAAAATTAGTACAGCTTGGGCTTGTCAGTACACGCAGTCAGGCTGAAAGTTACATAAAGCTTGGCGACGTAACAGTGAACGGTAAGGTTGAAATTAAGCCGGGCAGCTTAGTTGGTGAAGATGCCGAGGTGAAGCTGACTGCCAAAGAGCAATATGTAAGCCGGGCAGCGCTCAAACTTGCTAGTGTTGCTAAAATCCTGCACCTTGATTTTAGGGATAAGGTAGTACTAGATGTTGGTAGCAGTACGGGAGGTTTTACCGACTTTGCACTGCAGCATGGGGCGCGAAAGGTGGTTGCCGTAGAAGTCGGGACAAACCAGATGCACCCTAGTTTACACGGTAACCCAAAGATAGAGTTGTACGAAAAGACTGATATAAGGGACGTTAAAACCGTCGAGCAAATAGACATAGTCGTGGCCGATGTAAGCTTCATAAGTTTGCGCGAGCTGCTGCCGCACATATCGGGGCTTGTGACACGTGATTCATTGCTTGTATGCATGGTAAAACCGCAGTTTGAAGCTGCCCAGAGCAGCCTAAAACACAAAGGTGTAATAAAGAACGATAAACTGCGCCGGGATATCCTGAAAGATTTTGAAACCTGGGCACGTGAACGGTTCGTAGTGCTCGACAAAGCCGACTCGACAGTAGCCGGCGAAAAGGGCAACCTCGAACGTTTCTACCTCTTGAAAAAACTATAGCAGAGAGTATTATTAGCTCAACTATGCCACGACTATTGGGTTCAGGAGTAGTAGTCCCGATTTTTAATGTTCCGCACAGGATACATAATGAAACCGCTACTTTCAGCAGGCCACTAGAAACGCTAGGCAGGTATCAAGAGGACTTGGATATGTTCAAAATGGCAGAAATTATTGTTGGTCGCCCAGGAGAGCGCCACAAAACAATAACCCTTATAACTGCGAAGGCTCGCCAAGCATCCCGAAAATTGCTGCAATTAATTGTAGCTGACGAAACCGGGCTGAATGAATTGCTCCGCGGGGACTCTATCGAAGATATACAAGATGTGGGCGACGGTGCGGTAGAAGTTATAAACCAATACGACCAGCCATTACAAATGAACACAAAAGGTGATTTTGGGGGTTATTGGCTCAACCAATCTATTGGGAGTAAGCTTCAGGCGCTTCTGAGCATTAGCACTGCTGGCCAGCTAAATATTATAGATAGTTCGGATGCGGGTACCTGGGTACACGCCGATTGGTCAGAAGTCGAGCGTAACCCTAATGGCATGTCGATTGCCGCTGCTAAAGCCGTGCTGGCATCGGGTGCGGTATTATTACCTATCCAGTCAAAACGCTTGAGCTAGTTCTAGCCAGTAGGCTACACTCTAGGTAATGTATTTTGCTAGTCGGTTACAGGCGGGTCGTATGTTGGCTGCCCAGCTTGTGCCAAAATACCGGTACGAAAACTGCGTGGTCGTGGCCCTGAACGACGGCGGCGTTATGGTTGGTGCTCAGATAGCAACTGCGCTTCACTGCGCGCTTATGATGCTGCTAAGCGAGGAGATAAAGGTCCCCCGCGAACCCGATGCCATAGCTGGTATTACCTCGGAGGGCAATTTTACCTATAACCCGGTGTACTCTTCCGGCGAAATAGAAGAGATGACCAGCGAATACTTCAACCTTATAGAGCAAGAAAAACTAGAGCATATGCACCATATGAATGAGTTACTGGGCAGTGGTGGTATGCTACGCCGGGACTTGCTAAAGGGCCACAACGTTATACTGGCGGCAGACGGATTGGGCAATGGTTTCTTACTGGACTTGGCAATTGAGTTCCTGAAGCCCATAGATACCGAAAAAATAATTGTGGCGACACCAATAGCCAGCGTGTCTGCTGTGGACCGTATGCATATAGTTGCTGATGATATTTACTGCTTGAGTGTACCGGGTGAGTTTATGGATGTTGCCCATTACTATGACAAGCAAGATGTGCCTGACCATGAGACGGTTGTAAAGACGCTTGAAGACATAGTCTTACACTGGCAATAACTGCTACTTTAAGTAACGGCGAAGCGCCTTGGTATCCTTAAGGACTATATAGGATGAAGATGCTGCTATGAGGCCTTTGCGTTCTAGAGCTGCTAGCTCCCGGCTGGTCGTTTCCCTGGTGGCATTGACCGAGCTGGCAATGTCTTGGTGACGCAGAGGCGCATTTATGAGCAGCCCATCATCCGTTTGTTTGCCAAACCGGCGGCTCATAGTGAGCAGGAACGATATAATACGCTCGCGGACGGTGCGGTATTCGAGGTTTAGAATACGTTCGCTGTGTAGTTTGTACATTTCCACCGTTAGCTCTAGCAAGGGCGCCAGAGCTTCTGGTTTTTTGCGCAAATAGGTCTGGAAGTCGTCATAACTAATGCGCCAAGTTGTAGTGGGGGCAAGGGCTTGGAAAATAATGCGCCTCTCCTGGCCAGTCAGGGCCCATATAAGTGGAAAAATCTCCTCGTTCTTGCGGATACTGAGGAGATTTTCTTCACCATACTTTGTTATATCGTAGGCCTTCACCAGGCCTTCGTTTATATAAAAAACACCCGGCGGTGCTTCGCCGGGGTGTATTATGAAGTCGCCCTTCTTAAACGTCTGCTTAACACCCGAACTACGGAATACCTCCACCAGTTCTGCCATTTGGGTGATGGTAGCCAACATACCTTAATTTATGACAGAACACACACTAAATGCAAGCTTAAGCCTATTAATTTATTGTTTTTATTGTGGCTGTATGGTGTAACTTTGTGATAAAAATCTCACAAGACATGTGAGCATTTTTACGGAATTCGCTAGCTTTCCCCCGTAGTATAGGGATACTAGAGTGAAGGAGGGAGTTATGGTAGATGCGAAAAGCGTTCACACGCAGTTGAGACGCTTAAAATTTGACACCCGCGGGTGGGGTAGGGCCGAAATAAACGAACTGCCAAACATTTTAAGTCCAGACGAAAAGATATACGAATGTGTCAATGGCATATACGACGGTGGCTTTGCCCTGTTGGTTGCCACGAGTGTGCGAGTACTGTTAATAGATAAGAAGCCCCTTAACTTCCTCACCGTCGAAGATCTCCGCTTCGACATGATAAACCAAATAGATTACAACCACCGCCTCATGGGCGCCTCCATAACTATAAGCACTGGCTACAAGACGCTCAAATTCACTAGCTATAACAAGCCACGATTGCGCAAACTGATTAACCACGTCCAAGACCGCATGAGTGAGATAAAGAAGGAAGAGAACGAGCACCAGGAGAACCAAAAGCAGCACCTAGCCGCTATAAACCAGCAATTACAAGCATACCTGCTGGCACAACACCAGCAGTTTTTGCAACTTCAGCAACAACAAACCCAGGGGGCCCCGGCCCCGTTCCAGCCCGTTAAGCCCAGCCCCGAACTGTCTGACTATTTGTTTGCCCAGAGTTTGATGCAGCAGTTTGGCAATAAGGCCGATGACATGCAAAAAGAAAAGCCAGTAGAGGCCGAGCAGGAGAAAGCGCCACTGCTTGCAGCAGCTGAACCAAGGCCAGCCCATGCTGACAGCACAAATGATTTGTACGATGAAGGCTACAGGGAAATATTTGGTAAACGCTTACAGGATGTACCTGCAGTTAAGCAGGAGGTAGCCAGCTTTCCAGGGTATTGGCAGGATGCCCTGAAAGACAATGGCCTTGCTGCGCCTTTGCAGACCAAAAACCTTGAGGTGAACCCTTTACGGATTGCTTACTCTAAGCTGCCCATGATGCTCCGCAACCGCAAGTTCGGGCGGCCGTCGTTCCACGCCCACAGCCAGTCCGCGCCAAGCGCCACTATCCAACCCCAGACAGCAACACAGTAGTAGCTACTTAGATACGTTGAACCTGAATTCAACCACATCCCCATCTTGCATTACGTAAGTCTTGCCCTCGGTGCGCAGTTTACCAGAAGCTTTTGCTGTCTGCACCGAGCCAGCTGTTATGAGGTCGTCGTAGTTGATGACTTCGGCGGCTATGAACCCACGTTCGAAGTCGCCATGGATAGCACCAGCAGCTTGCGGGGCAGTAGCGCCCTTAGGGATTGTCCAGGCCCGGACTTCCTTTTCTCCGGCAGTGAGGTAACTTTGCAGCCCAAGCGTATCAAAGGCAGCGTGGACAAGCTGTACCAACCCAGACTCCTTTTGGCCGTAACTCTCCAGCAGTTCTTGACGGTCAGTTTCGTCTAATGCGGCAAGCTCGGCTTCCAACTTGGCGCACACAAACACGGAGCGGGCAGGCGCAACCAAGGCCGCTAAGTCTTTTTTCTTCTGTTCATCAGTTAGACCGGCCTCGTCTACATTGAACACGTAGATTGCCGGCTTCATAGTCAGTAGCTGCAAGTCTTCCAGCCCCTCTAAGTCTTCGGCTGAAAACTCACTGTGCACGGGCTTGCCATCATTCAGTGCAACGTATACCTCCTGCAGCTTGTCACTCAGGGGTTTGAGCTTTGGGTTAGCCTTAGCTTCTTTGTCGAGCTTGGGTTTGCGGCGCTCTACGGTTTGTAGGTCAGCCAGCACTAGCTCGGTGTTTATAACATCTATATCTTTTTTTGGGTCGTGCTGCTCGTCTACATGTACGACGTTGCTGTCATCGAAAGCCCGCACCACATGTGCTATGGCATTCGTAGTACGGATGTTGGCCAAAAACTGGTTACCCAAGCCCTCGCCCTCGCTGGCACCTGCTACCAGTCCTGCTATGTCCACAAACGTTACGGTGGCCGGTTTTATAGGAGCATTTCCGTACAGTTCGCTTAGTTTCTCTAACCGTTCATCCGGCACCGGCACAATACCGGTATTGGGCTCTATGGTGGCAAAAGGATAGTTAGCCGCCAGTATGTTACTGCCGGTCAACGCATTGAACAGGGTAGACTTACCCACATTGGGCAGTCCGACGATTCCAATAGATAAAGCCATTCATAATACTATAACAGAGGTGGGTCAATAGTTCTAGGTAAGATATTGTATTGTTAATTTGTATAAAATATTTTAA
>DASSKV010000097.1:0-4308 GCA_035690125.1 Saccharimonadales bacterium (SeqCode)
AGCGTTTATACTTATCAAACCGATTAGCAACCACAGCGCAAACACGAATGTAAATACAACCGATATACCGAAGAGGCTAAGTAATACAATGCGCTTTACTTTATTTGGTTTACTCATGTTCGCTCCGGATTTTGCCGCCTAGGGTACGGAGTTCGTGCAGGGCTTTTATAGCTTGCTCGTGGTTGGGCGGGCTACCGTGCCAGTGGAAGTCATTTTCCATAAAGTCCACGCCTTTGCCCGGGACAGTGTGGGCAATTATCATGACTGGCTTTTCGACAATAGCGTGGGCCATGGCGTAGGTATCAATGACAGCCTCTATATTATTGCCATCCACCTCTAACACATGCCAGCCAAAGGCTTCCCACTTTGCATGCAAATCTTCTAGCGGCATCACGGTTTCCGTCGGGCCGTCTATTTGGATGTTGTTGCGGTCAATTAACGCCGTTATGTTGTTGAGCTTGTACTTGCCTACTAGCATGGCGGCTTCCCATACGTTACCTTCGTCCAGTTCCCCGTCCCCCAACACCACGAACACCCGACGGTGAAGTTCGTTGTTCATGCGTAGTGCCAACGCCATACCGGCACCCTGGCTCAGGCCGCAGCCAAGTGGGCCGCTAGTGTTTTCCAGCCCTGGCAAACGCTCGCGCTCGGGGTGCCCCTGCAAGCGAGAACCCAGCTGGCGCAATGTCATCAGTTCTTTACGGTCAAAGTAGCCTGCCCTCGCCATAGCTGCATAGCGCACCGGTACGCAGTGGCCGTTACTTTGCAGCAGTATGTCGCGCTCACTCCAATCCGGCTTTTTGGGGTCGTGCTTCATAACGTCAAAGTACAGGGCGGTAAAGATATCGGCCAGGCCAAGCGGGCCGGCGCTGTGGCCGCTGCCGGCGTGCTCTAGCATGCGTATGATATCCTCGCGGATGTCATTTGCTATTGTTTCCAGCCGTTCTATTGGTAGTTTTTGCATCTTATAAATCTTGTGTTACTTCTTTCAGTTTAGCATAAGCGTCACCCGGGTTCTCGGCATGGTGCACAAAACCGCCGGTATTAAGCACGTCTACGCCGCCCTCGGCCAGCTGGCGTGCGTTTTGGTCATTCACACCGCCGTCCCAGCCTATTTCAAGCGTCGGCTTGAGTTCGCGTAGCTCCTTTGCCTTATCCAAAAGCGATAGGTCTGCTTCGCTGCCACCTTGGTACCCAAGGTTTCCAGAAAATATAAGCACATGGTCTATATTGCCTAGGGCGGACTTAATTTTAGATACCGCTGTTTGCGGCAACAGCGCTACCCCGACTTCTATGCCGTGGAGATGCATCTGGTAGGCAAACGAAAAGAAATCGCCAAGCGCTTCTGCGTGGACAATGACCAGGTTCGGGTGCAACGCCAATATAAGGTCGGTGTGCTCAAAAGGCTTCTGGTACATCATGTGCAAGTCAGCCAATACATTGCCTTTCCACCATAGTTTATCGAGCTCAATCAGCTTGCGCGGCGCCAACACGCCGTCCGACACATCTATATGTACACGGTGCGCAAACGGCTCAACACGCTCCATCTGCTCACGATAAGCATGGGGCTCTCCGGCAGTAATAGTCGGGACAATACTTACCATTAGACAATAAGTGTTATGTAGCGCGCCAATTCACTTGCGAGTTTTATATGTTGAGCAGTCCCTATTGTCTTATCCGTATGACCGCGGTGACTGCTTATAACCTCTTTAGCAACTGGTTCATCGCCCTTATCTCCAAAGTCAACAGAAAGTATTCTTGCAGGGGCTTCGTCATCAAGTTCGCTCATATCGCAACTGATGCTTAAGCGGCCTGCAAAACGCTTTATAACGACACCTGCAGGTGTTTCATACTCAGCCGTACCATATAGTGCAGGATTTTTTGCATCTGGATATTCGGAAACCACTACTCTCGTTGTTGCCCAGCCCTGTGTTTTGGCGTAATCAAGCGTACCGTCGCATAAGTCACGCAGGCCTTCCATTGTTACGGTAGGTTCTGTAGCTATTGTCATGCAATCTCCTTATGCTTACAACTGTAGCGCTATGACCCTAACTCATCAAGTTCTTTTATACGGCGTTTAAAGCGCTCGGCACCCGCAAATGGAGTATTTACCCAGGTGGTTATGATAGCCTGGGCATCTTTGAGGCTGGTGTAACGGGCGCTCAAACAAAGTACATTACTGTCATCGTCGTTGCGGGCTGCACGGGCTTCGGCAACGTTCCAGCACAGGCTGGCACGGATGCCTTTGAAGCGGTTAGCTGCTATGCACATGCCCTGGCCACTGCCACACACGAGTATTGCCTTGGCGTCAGGCTCCTTGCTATTCAAGAGTTCGTTTACCGCTTTGCCGGCGAACTGTGGGAAGTCATCTGCCGGATCCTGCGAGACATCACCTTCGTCTACGACCTCGTGGCCGCTACGTTGTAGATAGTCAGTTATCTGTCGCTTGTATTCGAACCCGTTATGGTCCGCACCGACAAAGATTTTCATACTTTTTACGCTTTCGCTTCAGTTTGCAGCAGGCGGCCAGTGTCGGCGACCAGTTCTACCAGCCGGTTACTGTAGCCCCATTCGTTGTCGTACCATACGACCACTTTTGCTAGGGTACCGTCGACAACATTGGTAAGTTCTAGGTCGACAATGCCAGAGTTACTGTTGCCAATGTAGTCGCTGCTAACCAGTGGCTCATCGCTAACGGCGACTATGCCCTGATAATACGGCTCCTTAGAGGCTGCCACGAGCACTTTATTTATATCTTCCTTGGTGGTCGACTTCTTTAGAAGCATAGTTACGTCACTTAAGCTTACAACTGGGGTTGGCACCCGCACACTTAAGCCGTCAAATTTACCCTTTAGCGTAGGCACTGTGAGGGCAACAGCTATGGCAGCACCCGTGCTTGTAGGCACAATGTTTTGTGGTGCGGCACGACCCTCTCGTAGATCTTTGGCAGGGCTGTCAGTAAGTGTCTGACTGGCGGTATCGCTGTGCACAGTTGTAAGCATGGCTTTTTCTACGCCAAACTCGCGGTCCATTATGTCCATGACTGCCGCAATGCTGTTCGTGGTGCAGCTGGCGTTACTTACCACATCACCGCACTCCTTTAGCTTGTCGTCATTGGCACCTATTACCACAGTGTCAACATCATCACTCTTGGTGGGCGCGGATATGACAACGCGCTTCGCGCCCGCCTTTACATGCAGCCGTGCATCCTCGCCTTTAGTAAAGCGGCCGGTACTTTCTATAACAACGTCCACATCCAGAGCTTTCCATGGCAGCAAGCTTGGGTCTTTCTCGGCAGAGATAGGTATTTTCTTGCCGTCGACTATTATGTTCTTTTCGTCATAACCTACTTCGTGGTGGTACTTACCGTAGTTGCTGTCGTGTGTAAGCAAGTACGCCAGTGTGCGCGTGTCGGTAAGATCGTTTATGCCGACTATTTCGAGGTCCGTACGGTCATGGGCAATACGGAAAGCAATCCGGCCTATGCGCCCAAACCCATTTATAGCTACCTTTGTTTTCATGTCACCCCCTGTTTTACAAATTTTTACTGCTTATGGCTTAAATTATAGAAGGACGGCAACAGAGTTGCAACTCCTTACAGTAAACGGTTGTCACGTATATATTCGAAAGCCTTCTTCTGGCGATCATAGTCAATAACGTTGATGGCTTCGTCGAGCAGGTACCATGCGTGTTCTTGGTGTTCATTGCTTATGGTTACGTCGGGGTTATCGACATGCCCCACAAAGAACAGCCAGGTTACGTTGAGATCGTGTTGCACTACGTCCGAAATAGCGTATACGAGTTGTAAGTTACGGGCATGCAAGTCTATGCCAGTTTCTTCCTTAGTTTCACGCACAGCAGCTTCCTCAGAAAACTCATTCTCATCTGTATGGCCGCCCGGGATGTCCCACTGCAGAGGCCGCCGCACATCTGTCTCACTGCGCCGCAATAGCAGGACTTTGCCCTCACTACTTACAACTATAACTTTGGCAACGACACGGTGCTCCATTATTTTTGCTGGTAGCGCTCAATTGAGTCTTTTACCACTTCCTTGGCTGCTTCGGCATCGCCCCAGCCCAGCACTTTGGTGCTGCCCGGTTTGTATTCGTCCTTATAATGGTTGAAGTGGTCGGCTACTTTGGCTTTCCATTCCTCGCCTAGGTCGTCCAGCGTTTTTATGGCATTCTTGTTGTCGCGGTTATCTGCCGGCACGACTACGATCTTGTGGTCAGCGTCGCCGTCGTCTTCGAAATTCATAACACCAATAATGGTGGCTTCCAGCCATACCCCGTGCGGAATAGGCTCCGG
>DASSKV010000098.1:0-3283 GCA_035690125.1 Saccharimonadales bacterium (SeqCode)
GGCAAGTACTTCTCTATCAGCGCTTTTTCGGTCAGTTCAGCCTCGGCCTTTTCATTATTGCCGCCTTGCTTAAACAGGTCGGCACTCTCCTGCCGCTTTTTGGCTTCCTTGCCCAAGATTGCAATAACTTCATCGTCAGTAAGCCCGCTTTCGCGCTTGCCCTGCTCCACCTTCACTGTTAAGAGCGCAGCCCGTAGCCCTCGCAAACTCTCAGCCGTGACTTTATCACCGCCTAGTAATGCAGTCTTCAGATCAGCTTCAATTGTCTGTTCTAAATTCATAAGCCTCCAGCCCTGCCAGTGTACCAAATTAACTTCTTTCGGCAAAATAACAGCTATATATTTTAACCCTAGAAGCTTTGGGATTCCCGTAGGATAGTGCAGTTCGTGATGAAAAGCGAGCACCGAAGCGCAGCGCACTTAGGGGTGCGTGAGCATCGGAGCACAGTCTTTACGCGCAAAATGTGCAGCCTACGGGAATCCTACCGTAAGCCTAATTTCATCTTTTTGAGCTTTATGGCCTTGCGTTCGTTGCGAATAATGGCCTTAGCCCGGCGGTCGCGCTTGCTCATAGGCTTTTCGAAGTACTGCTTTTGCTTAACAACAGCAATGGCGCCAGACTGCTGGACCTTGCGGTTAAAACGGCGCAATAAGTTTTCGACAGATTCCTTAGAATCTTTACGTGTCACCTGTATCATCCGTACCATTCTACAGAACAGAGGTGAGTTTTGCAACCCTATCTTAGACTATTTGAGTTGAGCGCTACGAATAATTAGCTCGAATGCAGTTTGGGATGGAAAACGAAGCCCGTAAATGAGCCGTACTAAAGGTACGGAGAATGCGGACTGGAGTTTTACGCCCGAAATGTGCCGAGCCAATTGTTCGTTCTAGGAGGTGATGCGCTTTTGGGCTGTACGTTGGGATTTAAGAACTATGCTCTGCAGTTCTTTAAAGATTGGGAACGACTTATTCGTAGAGTAAACCTTGGTGTTGCCCTGCTTTTCGCTGGTTAGGAAACCGACCTTTTCCAAGCGCTTTAGCTCGCGCTGGATGTTGCCGGCATCTTCCTTAATGAGTTTGGCCAAGCCGCGGACATGCGTTTTAAAATCCGGATACTTCGCATAGATTACGATTATTTTCCGCCTCACCCGAGATGTAATAAATATGTCTAGCATAGTCCTTGTAAGCTTTAGCTTTTATTGTTATTCAAACAACGTGGTTATTAGTATAGCGATTGGCCCCGTGCATTTCAACCGCAAAATCAACATTATTTCGAGCACCAGCATACCACACCTGCAACCCTGTTTGGAATCAGTATTTTGTGCCCGAAAGCACAATAACAGCCTTGGGTTTATACTGTAAGTATGTACTTTTATGAGGTTTGGGTGCGCAGCAACAAGTACCACGGCAGCGGCGCACTGACGTATCAATCAGCACAACAGCTGTCTGTGGGCAGTATTGTGTCCGTGCCCATGCAACGCGACAAAGTAATGGCGGTCATAACCAAAGTTGTAACCCAACCAGCCTTCACGACCAAAGACATCGGGCAGGTATATGGTTTGCCGCCCGTGCCAGAGCACCTGCTGCGGCTTAGCGAATGGCTGCAAGCCTACTACCCAGCCCCGCTTGGTTTAGTAACCCAGCAGGTCATCCCTGCAGATGTAAACGACAAGAAGCTGCCTGCTCCCATAACCGCGGGCGCGCCCGATTTATCAAACGTTCCACCCCTTACCGACCAACAGCAAGAGGCGGTTGCCGGCATGGTAAACCCAGGCACCTACCTGCTGCATGGCACAACCGGCAGCGGCAAAACCCGGCTGTATATAGAGCTCGCCTACCGCCGCTTGGCCAATGGCCGCTCGTGCATAATCCTCACCCCCGAAATAAGCCTGACCTCGCAGCTAGCCGAACGTTTCCGCCAAGTTTTTGGCGAACGTGTAGTAGTGCTGCACTCCCAGCAGTCACCAAAAGAACGGCGTGAAAAATGGCAGCAAATACTTTTAAGCCAGGAACCACTTGTGGTGGTTGGCCCGCGCTCCGCGCTCTTTAGCCCCCTTAAAAACATTGGGCTAATAGTGTTAGACGAATCGCACGAACCAGCCTACAAGCAGGAGCAAGCGCCACACTATCAGGCCGGCCGCGTGGCCGCCAAATTAGCGCAGCTGCACGGCAGCATGTTGGTGCTTGGCTCAGCGACACCGTCGGTTAGCGACTACTACCTGGCCGAGCAAAAACAGAAGCCGATTATAGAGCTAACGGAGCTAGCTACCGCATCGGAACATGCCGAAACCAAAGTGCAAGTGGTTGACCTAAAGGACCGCTCGCTACTGTCGCGCAACCCGTCTTTATCGCAACCGCTCCTGGAAGCCATAGAGGCCGCACTGCTCCGCAAAGAACAAGTGCTACTGTACCTAAACCGCCGCGGCACAGCCCGCATCATCCTCTGCGAAAACTGCGGCTGGCAGGCCATGTGCCCGCACTGCGACCTGCCGCTCACCTACCATGGCGACCAGCACTTGCTGCGCTGCCATGTCTGCAACCATCACGAGCCCGTACCGGCCGCTTGCCCTGCCTGCAACCACCCATCCATCATCTACCGTTCCATTGGCACCAAGGCCGTAGCAGACGATGTATCCCGGTTGTTCCCTGGCGCCCGTGTGCAGCGCTTTGACACCGACAACACCAAGGCCGAGCGCTTCGAAAACCATTTCAGCTCAGTACATGCCGGTGATGTAGACATACTAGTTGGCACCCAGCTGCTAGCTAAGGGTTTGGACCTACCGCGCCTTAGCACCCTCGGCATCATTGCCGCGAACACGTCACTGGCCATGCCGGATTTTTCGGCCAACGAGCGCACCTACCAGCTGCTAACCCAGGTACTCGGCCGCGTGGGCCGCGGCCACGTCGCAGGTTCGGCCATTATCCAAACCTACCAGCCCGAGCACCCAGCCATCCAGACTGCCATAACCGGCGACTGGCAGGAGTTCTACAAAGCCGAGCTGGAAAGCCGCAAGCTCTTCAACTTCCCGCCATTCGTCTACCTACTAAAGCTAACCGTCCGCCGCGCCAGCACAAAAACCGCCGAAAAGGCCGCCGAAGACTTCGCAGAAGTACTCCGTAAAGCCAAGCTAAAAATAGAAATAGACGGCCCAGCCCCAGCCTTCCACGAAAAGTTCCAAAACAAATATCAATGGCAACTAGTTTTGAAGGCCAAAGATCGCACCCAGCTGCTAGAAGTTATTAAACTTTTGCCAAGCTCGGGCTGGAGTTACGACATCGATCCA
>DASSKV010000099.1:0-4577 GCA_035690125.1 Saccharimonadales bacterium (SeqCode)
ATCGGCAGCAATCGGGCCTTTGCCATCAAGTGGCTCCCCCGTTACCGACACCACCCTGCCAATGAAGTCTTTGCCAACTTTGCTAACAAGCTCATGGTGCTGTACCACGGCCATCGTCCCCACCGTAAGCGGGTCGGTGCCCAGGTGCAGTATGAGTACGCAGTCATCGAGTATGTGGTGGACTATACCTTTCGACCCGTCTTCAAACATGACGAGCGAGTGTATGCTTACTGGCTGTAAACCACTTACCTTAACCAAGAAGCTGGTAATGCCAATAACCTCGCCGACGGGCTGGCCGCCCTCGACTAAACGATCGAAATGCTTGTTGTCGCTCACTGTGAGCCCCCTGCAGAACGCAGTTTTTCTATAAGTAGTGGCCGTTGTTCGTCAAAGTGCTGACGCAAGCTGAAGTCAAAATATTTATTGGTAGTGCGCAGCGTAAAGCCGGCAGCTATGGTCGGCTGCAAACCAACGCGCAGCAACAGTGAGGGGTGGATATTTTGCCGCAGCCAGGTGACCACTTTAGCTAAAAAAGCAGAGGATGGTTCGGCAGCAAAGCTCATGGTAACAACCGGCGAGCTTTTAGCTGTCTCACTTAGGAAAGCAGCCGCCTTTTCACGGTCGCCGGCTTGCAGAAAACTCAAACCATTGGCAGTTGCCAGCTCATCGAGCATACGGCTGGTACGAGGGAGCTTGACAGCCTCGCCACCTTTACGTAAGCCCGCTTGGTGCAAGTAATCATTCAATCCCTCCAGCTCGCGGGCAAGACGCGAAACGTCACTGGGACTAATGACCAGCAAGGGTAACGACAGGCCGGCCGGCTCATGAGCCACTTTGTATGTCCTCCAACATGGCTGCTTTGTTCTCTTCCAATTCAGTCAGGATATATTCGAGTTGGTCACTTAGGTCTATCTGGTTGCCTATGGCCGCAAGCACGTAGTGGTTTACTACATCCGCCATATTCTTTTCAAAATTATCTATGAGCCGGGTCTTTTCCTCCTGAAGCTGGGTGGTAAGCTGTTGGCTGAGCATCTGGCGCTGTTCGTCTATGGCCGTGTTGGTTTTTTGTATGGAATCTATGGCGAGCTGCTTGGCATCCATGATGGACTCTTCGTACTTGGCAAACTCCTCTTTGAGCTTGCGGGTAATCTCGTCTTTCATGTACTCGTTTAGTTGTGAGGTAGTCAGGCGTAAATCTTGCTGGAGGAACATAGCGTTTTCACCGATAATCTTTTCGAAGTGCAGGCGCCCGCGGTTGCGGAGTTCCTCGCGGAATTGGTCGTTAAAGATGTGTTCTACGTCTTTTTCGGCAGCATCTTCATAGGCAGGTTGGCCCCCTACAGCCTTGCTACCTGGCCGGCCTATACGTACCGCAAGCCATACGAAGGCTATGCCGGCGGCACCCAGTGTTGCCAAAACGACGAGTAGCCACCAGATTGTCATTGTTTCACCCCCACCGTGCTTATGCTTATAACTTTAGTAGTAAATATACCCCAAAAACACCGATAATAAAAATGGTTATACTTGTGAATACCACCTGAACGAGGTTGCGTGTTATGGATGATTTGGCCAGCGGGTTGCGGCCTATGGCTACCATACTGCTACGGACACCGCTATACAGCAAGCTTCCGGCTATGATAATCACGCCCAGCAAAAGGATTGCACTTATATAAAGCCGCCACGGTGTAACCGGCTTGCCGGCAACCAATATGCCAGCATGCTGTAATACCCCCGGCACATTGCCTAGCTTCAGTGCGTCTGGGTTTGGGCCTATAGCTATATCGACCGGTATACGGGCAATGCTCACTGTGCTAGTTTTGCCCTGAGTATCTTTAACTGTCGTGCTGCTTTGCACCCCATGCACACCGTCAAAACCGCTTGCCGCCCTGCCAATTACCTCTACGTCTTTGGCGGCCGCCCGCATGCCTATACCGTCTAGTGACGAGACGGTTATGTAATCGCCAGCTACTATGGTACCGTTCTGGTTACTTACCAGCACCTCATAGCGGCCGCTAGTGGCTACGTACACCTGCTGGTCCGTGCCGCTCACAGGCGCCAAGGTAACTGGCGCATCGTTGGGCGGGACCACAACGCCGTGCATATTTTTGGCCGTATCGGCCGTAACGGGCTCAACGCGCGTACTACTGCTGCCAGCTAACTTAACCAACATGCCAGTCTGCAAGCTGCTGCTCGCCGTATAGCTCTGCACTACTGCTTGCAGTGAAGAATCGGCGGCCGCCGTTCCCATGCCCAGCGCACACAGAACCCCTAGGAAGGCCAATGCTACGCGTCTACTTATAAAGTGTTTGTTTTTAACCATGGTTTATGACTAAATTATAGCGTTTTATAACGCTTATGCAAGAAGGCGCGCGAGGGTTTCTACGACATACCCTACATGGCTGGCGGTGCTGGGCCTACCCAAAGTAAAACGTAAGCTTGCTTGGGCGTCCACTTCACTTATACCCATGGCCTTTAGGACATGTGAAGGTTCTTCGTTGCTGGCACTACAGGCTGAACCCGCGGCAGCCTGCACTCCGGCTTCGTCCAACTGGATAAGTAAGCGCTCGTTGTCCTGGCCAGGGATGGTCACGTGGATGTTGTTTGGCAGCCGGTGTTTGCGCGAACCGTTTATAACTACGCTTGGCACTGCTTGTTCTAGCTGTTCCATGAATTGCTTTTGCAGTTTTTGCAAACGCGATACCTCGTCACTACGCTGTTCTTGGGCTATGGTAAGCGCGGTGGCAAAGCCGATGCAACCGGCAACATTTTCGGTGCCAGAACGTAGGCCGTTCTCCTGGCCGCCACCAGCCACCAATGGAGAGAGCTGCAATCCGCCGCGGACATACAGTGCGCCACTCTGCTTTGGGCCATATATTTTGCCGCCGTTTACGCTCATAAGGTCTACACCCAACCTTGAAACATGCAGGTCGAGGTATCCAGCCGCTTGGCAAGCATCCGTATGCAGGTATAAGGGCAGTTTATTACCCTTTTTACGGCGCTCATTTCTGATAACTTCTAAGGCACGGCTCACTTCTTTTATAGGCTGGATGCTGCCGACTTCGTTGTTGGCGTACATGACACTCACGAGCACGGTAGCGTCATCCACCAGCTTCGGCAGTTTGCCAACTTCCACTATGCCCTCAGCCGTTACGGGTAACAGCTTACATGTGTATTCCCCTGCCGGCGCCAGTACAGAATCGTGCTCTACCGCGCTTACAACCATGTTGGCTTTGGGATAGCGGCGCATTACTCCGTGAATGGCCACGTTATTGGCTTCGGTGCCGCCAGCCGTAAACACCACCTCGCTAGGACGGCAGCCAAATACCAGCGCCACATCGCCGCGCGCTTTCTCCAAGTCCCTATGCACAGCTAGCGCCGCAGAGTATGTAGCCGATGGGTTATAGAAATGCCCTCTGAAGTACGGCTGCATTGTAGCCAGCACCGCGGGGTCAAGCGGCGTCGCGGCAGCATAGTCCATGTACACGGTTTTGCTAGTCATAACAGTAAGTATAAGGCTAGTTAGGCAGCCTGCAGCATCCGCTGGTATACACTTCTGACCCGCTGGCGATAAAGCTTTGCGGCTCGGTAAAGGTTACGTAACTCGTCTTCACTCAAGCGCTGGTAAGATTGCTCACCCTGGGACTTAAGTATTCCATCTGGGCGGATAGTATAACGAGTGGTAATGCTTTGGTGTTGGCCATTTTGGTCGGTCCATTCTTCGTGCCACACCCACGTGTATCTATCTAAACAGAAGAACTCACGCCTGTGACCTGGGGGAATGGGGCCAAAGAGTTCGCCACCTATCTTGGCTTCCTGGCGCAAAAGTTTGCGGTATAGTTCAGCACGGTGCTGCTCAGAACGCTTAGATGAAAACTTGGGTAGAATGTTAAGCGACATGTTTTGTCACCTCATCTACGACACTGCGTGCTTCTGCGGCACGGCGTTCTGCGTCAGATAGCTCACTTAAACGCTCCGCAGTTTGCTCTTGTTTCTTACGTCGTTCTTGCGCAGCCGCACTATTAATGGCACTCTCGACAACTAGGCTGGCAGGTTGGGCTGGCACCTCTGGAGTCTCTATCTTGTCTTCTTCAAGTATAATACGTGGGTTTTCAGCCCAGACAGATGGTCTCAGGTATCGTAAAACGCTTTCGTCTACTTCTTCATCACGGGCACGAACAATCCTATCGTCTTCAGGGTCGTGACGATATTCATGGTTACCGGGAAATGGGAGTATTTTTGCTGCCATATGTTTAGCTTAAGCCAAATAGTGCGTGGGCGTTATGGGTCGTTGCGGCTGCAAGCTTTTCGAAGCTTTCGCCCCGCAGTTTAGCCACAAATTCAGCAACAACCCTCACGTTTTTTGGCTCATTTATACTACCACGATAAGGGGTAGGCGTCAAGAAGGGCGCATCTGTTTCTAGTAGTAAGCTTTGGAGCGGGATAGCGCGGTATACATCCAGTTGTTCCGAACTTTTGGTGAAGGTGGCAATCCCATTCACGCCAATGTATAGACCGCGTTCAATAGCCTTGTCCAGGTTATGCTTGTTATCGGTAAAGCTGTGCAGTACGCCACGCAC
>DASSKV010000100.1:0-2211 GCA_035690125.1 Saccharimonadales bacterium (SeqCode)
GTTTTGGTTTGGGCATTTGGTTTGGAAAGTTTGTGTCTTGGTTTTAACTCTGTTAGTTTTGAGCCATAACCATTTGATGCTTTAGGGGAGGCAGCTGGAGTTTTTGCTACTTTCCCTAGACTTCCAGTATTACACCCTCTACAGGGGTGAACAAGCCTTTTGCATTACAAAACACAGATGTTTTTTACACTAATAATTTTGTGAGTTTCGTCACATTACTGTTGTAATAAGGGCATACGTTTTAAGCTTGCTGCGCTGTAATCTAGCCTACCCCTTATTTAACTAGCCTTGCAAACACCCCAATTATCGTTGTACTTATGACATGTTGTCATAAATATATTTTTATTTATCCACAAGCACTTTATGAGTTTATGCTAAACGGCACAAAAGAAGGGCCTTACTGCCCTTCTTTTGTTTACCGCTCGTAGCTGGCTATTTGCCCGCTAGCTACAGCCGGTGGTGCTACCGCAGGAGCTGCAGACGTAGCAGCTGCCGGCGCGCTGGGTCTGGTTGCCGCAGTTGTAGCAGAGTGGCGCCGTGGCATCGCCTACCGTTGCTTTAGCATCGCTAGTTGGACTGGCGGGTGCCTGTGCTACCGGCACGTCTGGCGCGGGTTCTTGCATACTCGGCGTAGTAGCTACCGTCGCGCTGGCAACGTTATTGACTGGTTCGTCGAGTAAACTGGTCTGGTCGGCAGTTGGCATATCATCTAGGTTAGCCAGGCCAAGCTCCAGGCGGTCGTCAAAACTCAGGTAGTCCAGTGCTAGGCGGCGGAATATGTAGTCTGTTATGGAGCTGGCAGTGCGGATCTCCGGGTCGTCCGTGATGCCCGATGGCGCAAAGGTAGTGCCGCGGAAGCCCTTAACGTAGCTTTTAAGCGGCACGCCGTACTGCAGGCCGTGGCTAACACTTATGGCAAACGAGTCCATGACGCCGCTAAGCGTACTTCCCTGTTTGCTAACGTTTACAAACAACTCGCCTGGCGTGCCGTCCTCGTACTCGCCGACTGTGAAGAAGCCTTCTAAGTCGGCCAATGTAAAGCGGTAGGTACGGCTGTTGCGCACCCGTGGCAGCTTGCGCCGCGACGGCGTCTTAACGATTATGCGATCCATGATAGCATCGGCTGCTGCAGCTGGGGTTTTAACCTCACTGCCCTCTTTCTTGGCCATGCTGAGCGGCTGGGCAACCTTACAGTTGTCACGGTAAATGGCAACTGCTTTGAGACCCATTTTCCAGGAGTCGATGTGCAGCTGTTCTATGTCTTCAACCGTGGCGCTTTCCGGCATGTTGACAGTCTTGCTTATAGCGCCACTTATGAACGGCTGTACGGCAGCCATCATCTTGACGTGGCCGAGGTAGTGGATGGCGTTGTCGCCCATGGAGCAGGCAAAGACGTTTTCGTGCTCTTTTTTGAGGTGCGGCGCACCTAGTATGGTCTTTTCGACGTCGATGTAGTTAACAACGTCGTCTATTTGGGCCTTGGTGTAGCCGAGTGCCTTGAGGGCGCGCGGTACGGTCTGGTTAACGATGCTCATGGTGCCACCGCCGACCAGCTTCTTAACCTTTACTAGCCCCAGGTCCGGTTCGATACCGGTGGTGTCACAGTCCATCATCAGGCCGATGGTGCCAGTGGGCGCCAGTAACGTGGCCTGGCTGTTGCGGACACCGTAGCGCTCGCCGAGTTCCACTGCCTCGTCCCAAGACGCGGCGGCGGCGCTCAGCAGCTCTTCTGATACTAACGATGGGTCGATTTTCTTGACTTCGTCCCTGTGCATCCGCAGAACTTTGTTCATGCCCTCCTGGTCTTTGTGGTAGCCGGCGAACGGTCCCACGACTTTGGCCAGGCGCGCGCTGGTAGCGTATGCGTGGCCGGTCATCAGCGCGGTAACGGCTGCCGCTTGGGCCCGCCCTTCATCAGAGTCGTACGGCAGGCCCTGGGCCATCAAAAGCGCGCCCAGGTTAGCGTAACCCAGCCCCAGTTCACGGTAAGCCCGGGCGTTTTTGGTGATGTTCTTGGTCGGGTATTCGCTGTAGCCTACCAGGATTTCCTGGGCGGTGAACATGACTTCGACGGTGTGCTTAAAGCCCTCGATGTCAAAGCTGTTGTCTTCGTTTAGGTACTTAAGCAGGTTGATGCTGGACAGGTTACAGGCTGAGTTATTGAGGTGCATGTATTCGCTGCAGGGGTTGGACGCCTCGATGCGGCCGGCC
>DASSKV010000101.1:0-7522 GCA_035690125.1 Saccharimonadales bacterium (SeqCode)
CTGTTCGATGTCTTCGACGGTGGCGTCTTCGGGCATGTTGACCGTCTTGCTTATCGCGCCACTCAGGAACGGCTGGACGGCGCTCATCATCTTGACGTGGCCGAGGTAGTGGATGGCGTTGTCACCCATGGAGCAGGCGAAGACGTTTTCGTGCTCTTTCTTTAGGTGCGGTGCACCAAGGATGGTCTTTTCGACGTCGATGTAGTTAACGATGTCGTCTACCTGGGACTTGGTGTAGCCCAACGCTTTTAGGGCGCGTGGCACGGTCTGGTTGACGATGCTCATGGTACCGCCACCGACCAGTTTCTTGACCTTCACGAGGCCGAGGTCTGGTTCGATACCAGTGGTGTCACAGTCCATCATCAGGCCGATGGTACCGGTGGGTGCCAGCACGCTGGCTTGGCTGTTGCGTACGCCGTAGCGCTCGCCTAGCTCGACCGCTTCGTCCCAGGCGCTGGCGGCAGCGCTTAGTAGCTCTTCGCTCACAAGCGAAGCATCTATTTTGCTGACTTCAGCGCGGTGCTGCTTCAGCACACGTAGCATGGCTTCACGGTCTTTAGCGAAGCCGGCAAACGGGCCGACCTTGGCAGCCATTTTGGCGCTAGTGGCGTAGGCCTGGCCTGTTAGCAGCGCGGTTATGGCAGCTGCCTGGGCGCGGCCTTCGTCACTGTCGTATGGCAAGCCCTGGGCCATGAGCAAAGCGCCCAAGTTGGCATAGCCTATACCGAGCTCACGGTAGGCCTTGGCGTTCTTGGTTATCCGTTCTGTCGGGTACTCACTGTAGCCGACCAGGATTTCCTGGGCAGTAAAGATGAGCTCCGCAGTGTGGATGAACTGCTTGATGTTAAAGCTGTTGTCGTCATTGAGGAACTTTAGCAAGTTTAGGCTAGCCAAGTTACAGGCCGAGTTGTCCAGGTGCATGTACTCGCTACATGGGTTAGAACCGTTAATGCGGCCAGCGTTCGGTGCTGTGTGCCAGTGGTTGATAGTCGTGTCGAACTGCATACCCGGGTCGGCGCATTCCCAAGCTGCTTCGGCGAACTGGCGAAATAGCTCGCGGGCCTTGACGGTCTTGACTGCCTTACCGCTGGTAACTGCTTTAAGGTCCCAGTTCTCGTCGTTCTCGACAGCTTTCATGAAGTCATCGGTTACACGCACTGAGATGTTAGCGTTTTGGTACTGGACGCTAAAGCTGTCCTTACCGTCCAAGCTCATGTCCCAACCTAAACTCTGAAGGTCGCGGGCTTTACGCTCTTCGATAGCCTTGCTCCATATGAACTCTTCGACGTCCGGGTGGTCAACATTCAGGATGACCATCTTGGCCGCCCGGCGGGTCTTTCCACCGCTCTTTATGGCTCCGGCACTAGCGTCGGCGCCGCGCATGAAGCTTAAGGGGCCGCTGGCCGTACCGGCGCTTTTGCCAAGTTGCTCAACAGAGCTGCGGATAGGGCTGATGTTAATGCCGCTACCGCTACCACCCTTGAATATCATGCCTTCTTCTACATACCAGTTAAGTATGGCCGGCATGGTGTCTTCGATACCCAAGATGAAGCAAGCACTAGCTTGCTGTGAGCGCTCTGGCACACCGATGTTAAACCACACTGGGCTGTTAAAGGCCGCGCGCTGGGTGGCCAACACGTACTTCAGTTCTTCGCGGAAATTTTCAGCTTCGACGTCGCTATTAAAGTAGCCTTCTTGTACGCCCTGGCGCGTGACCGTGTCGACGACACGGTCTATAAGATGCTTGAGCGAGCTTTCACGCTCTGGCGTGCCAGGCGTACCGCTAAAGTATTTTTGCGCCACTATGTTGATGGCATTAAGGCTCCAGCCTTGCGGGAACTCCACACCCTTTTGTTCGAACACAGGTGTTTTGCTCATCGGGTTAACGATGACCGAGTCACGCTTAGTCCACTTGAGCTGGTCGTAAGCTTTGCTGTTTTCCGGGGTGAAAAGCCGTTCCACCCCTAAGCTGGTTGCTTGTCCCATAGTATTTTTACCCTCCAGCCTGCAGTCTCTCGTTGCAGGCTATATTTAGATTTATATATATTTTAGTGATTTTTATTTAGAGTTTTCCGGCTCTTCCGGAAGGCTCTCTGCGAATTTCAAGTACTGTCCTTAAAAGTCGAAGGGAGCCGTCAAAGTTCTCTATTCTTTGACAGTCTGCCTTTGCCGAATTTGTGAAAGCTCCTTTTCAAAACTGGCTATGTCCTTGAACCGGCGGTAAACGCTGGCAAACCGTACATAAGCAACTTCGTTGAGCTTGGCCAGTTCATCCATGACAAGTTCTCCAACTTTCGATGACTGTACCTCCGAGTCCCCGCACGCATAGAGCTCTTGCTCTATGTGGCTGACGACCCGTTCTAGCTGCAAGCTGGTGACTGGTGTCTTTTCGCATGCCCGGTATAACCCGGCCAATAGCTTGGACCGGTTAAATAGTTCCCGGGTGCCATCGTTTTTTATGACGACCAGCTGGGGCCGCTCTATACGTTCATAGGTCGTAAAGCGGTAGCCGCAGGCATTGCACATTCGGCGGCGGCGGATAGCTTGTCCATCCGCAACATCGCGTGATTCTATCACTTTGATATCGTCGGACTGGCATTGGCTGCATTTCATCCACGCCTCCTTAATCCCCAATAAAGACCTGATTCAGAGGGCTTCAAAGAACCACACTTCGATAAACCTAGTGCGTACTTTTGATGTTTCCAAATTTATGTCAGTACTTTTTGGGGTTTTAATCCACTTGTTTAACGTACTAACACTGTATGTTTATTTTCCACATATAGTGCTTGGTGTTTTTAATATAGCCCTACCGCTAGCGGTTTGCAAGCATTTTCCGCTGTATTATTTAATACAGGTTATTCACCCTTGGGTTCGTCGTCGGATTCGTCTTTTTTGCGCTTTTTAGCAAGGCGTCGCAAGAACGAAGGCCGCTCCAAGTCATCTTCTAGGCTGCTACCTATTACGTGGTCTTCTTTTTTGTCGCTATCGCTTGGCTTTTCTTCGTCTTCGTCTTCCAGTGACCAAATGTTCGGGATGGGCGTATCGGACGCGAAGTCGCTGGGAACGCTGTCATCCAGGTTCATGTCCAGCTCTGACACAACCGCTTCGTCGTGCTTGCTTTCCAGCGTAGGGGTTGCAGCTACCACGGGCTCTTCCTCGCGCTTGGCAGTTTGGCTAGTTGCCTGGCGCTTGGCAAAGTAGCTAGCATCGAAACCGGTAGCTACCACGGTTATGATAACTTCGCCTTCCAGACTTGGGTCAATGGTAGCACCAAATATGATATTGGCATCGGGGTCGGCTGCCGTCGTAATGGTTTCTGCTGCAGCGTTGATTTCGTGCATAGCCAGGTCGTTACCGCCAATAACGTTAAACAGTATGCCGCGGGCACCGTCTATAGACACTTCGAGTAGCGGTGATTCTATAGCCTGCTGGGCAGCGGTCACCGCACGGTTTTCGCCGCTGGCACGGCCAATGCCCATCAGGGCGCTACCGGCGTCGCTCATAACGGTCTTAACATCAGCAAAGTCGAGGTTTATAAGGCCATGGACGGTAATAAGGTCGGATATACCTTGGACACCTTGGCGCAGGACGTCGTCAGCAACTTTGAATGCCTCCATGAGCGGTGTCTGACGGTCTATGGTCTGCAACAAGCGGTCATTTGGGATGACTATGAGAGTGTCGACTGACTTGCGCATATTGTCTATAGCTAGGTCTGCATTGTGGCGGCGGCGTTCACCTTCGAACGCGAACGGCTTGGTCGCAAAACCAACCACCAACGCGCCAGATTCTTTGGCAGCCTGAGCAACGACATGGCCGGCGCCGCTACCTGTGCCACCACCAGCACCAATGGTCACAAACACCATGTCCGCGCCTTCTATGGCTTTCTCTATTTCGCTTTTAGATTCGGCAGCGGCCTTTTCGCCTATCTTAGGGTCGGCACCAGCACCTAGGCCACGGGTCGTGTCCTTACCTATATGTATCTTCTTGTGGGCTTTGCTGTGGTGTAAGGCCTGTGCATCGGTATTTACGGCTATAAACTCGACGTTTTCTATACCGGCCTCAACCATACGGTTTATGGCGGCACCGCCGGCGCCACCGACACCTACGACTTTAATCTGGGCAAAGGTCTCTATAGCTGGCTCAACTGCTTGTGGCATCTGTTTCTCCCCTGAAGATACTACTAATGACTGTAGTATAGCGGTTTGGTGTGAGTAGTTCAACAAATTTATACGGGGGCCACACGGCTATTTTTCCCCAACCAGGTTCTGTATACAACGTAAGGGCTTGGGCCTTAAAAGTGATAAATTTTGTGTTCAGATACTAGGTTATAGGTGTTAGGCCATAGGTTAAAGTAGCTCCAAACTCGTTAAAACTTGGCACCTAAGACCTAAAACCTTACTTTTTGAAACGCTTTAGAAGGCCTTCTACTAAGCCGAAAGTACTCTGCGCACCGGCCTGCTGGTTGCTTGGTAAGCTTGGCAACAAGAGCATGTCGAGTAGCATCAGGCCGACAACTGTACAGTAATCAGTACCCTCAACTGTATCGACAAGGCCGCCTATACCTTCCAGTTTGCCCACGCGTGCAGGCAGTTGCAACTTGTCTTTGGCATAGTCGGCTATACCTGGCAGTTTCGCTGTTCCACCTACTAGTACCGCCCCGCCGGGGAGTTTGCGGCTTTTGCGTATCTTTACCAGCTCTTTGTCTACTAGTTCGAACAGCTCTTCCATACGGGCATCGGTAATCATTTCCACATCTTCGTAGTCGAAGCTATGGGTGTTTGAGCCGTCTTTGACCGTAACTGTCTTTTTGCTGCTGGTGCCGCTAAGGCTAGCGTGTTCCAGCTTGACCTGCTCAGCTATGTCGAGGTCAGTCTTGAGCCCAATGGCCAGGTCGTTAGTGAGGTTTAGGCCGCCCACCGGTATGACTGCCGCGTGCTGCACCTCGCCGTCTTCAACAACCATGATGTTGGTTGTGCCCGCGCCGATATCGATAATGACGGTACCTGCTTCCTTCTGTTGGCGCGAGAGCACTGCTTCGGCCGCCGCCAGGCTAGATACAGTGTGGTTTGTGGGGTAAACTTCGGCCTTTTGCAAAGCTTGGTCGAGGTTACGAAGTATAGGCGTTGATACGGTTACTATGTGGGCGTCGACCTCCAAGCGGATGCCATGCATGCCCACTGGGTCTTTGATGTTCTGCTGGCCGTCCAGGCTGTAGTTTTTGGCAAAGAACTGCACAATCTCGCGGTTGGGCGGTATGGACACGACAGTTGCCGCCTCTTCAACGCGCAGGCGGTCTTCCAGGGTTATTTCGCGGTTAGCTGCGCTTATGGCTATGACACCGGTACTGTTAAAGCCCTCTACATGCGAACCGTTCACATTGACGGTTGCAGCGTTAATGCGCTTGCCGCTTATA
This sequence comes from Saccharimonadales bacterium (SeqCode), assembly GCA_035690125.1. GTDB lineage: Bacteria > Patescibacteriota > Saccharimonadia > Saccharimonadales > UBA4665 > DASSKV01. The sequence goes on from DASSKV010000101.1 coordinate 5,414, forward strand.
CGCTCCGCCTCAGTCACCGCCTTCACTATAGCTTCAGCTACATCGTCTATATGCACCACGGCGCCTTTACGCATGCCGTTGTTTGGCGCGCTGCCATGGCCGATAATCTGCGGCTTGCCAGTGCCGTTAGGGTCGAACATGCCTATAACAGCCCGCACCGTGCTCGTACCTATGTCGAGCCCTACATAATGGTTGGCGTCCGGTTTCATACTTTGGTTATTTCCTTATGTACGCGAATTGCACGCATTTCCCGTAGTATACCGCTATTGTTTAGGGTACCGCAAGGCTAGCGAAAGAATAAAGAACAAAGAACAATGAATAAACGGTTACATTTTATCACCAAAGACGTAGCCATTAAGCGGTTAGAGTGCAGTGAGCACTTCGGCGCTGTCTTCGGTTATAAGCACAGTGTGTTCGAAGTGGGCGGACCAGGAGCCGTCTAGCGTCAGTACGGTCCAGCCGTCTTCGGCTATGGCTACGCGGTCAGTGCCTAGTGTGACCATCGGTTCTATAGCAATCGTCATGCCCTTAGACAGGTACGGACCGCTGTCCGGCCGGCCATAGTTAGGAATGTTAGGGTCCTCGTGCAGCGAGTGGCCTACGCCGTGGCCAACTAGGTCACGGACTATGCCGTACTTTTTCTGTTTCAAAAATGACTCAATGGCCGAACCTATGTCGCCAGTTCGCACTTGGTCGTGCAGCTGCTGTATACCTATTTCCATTGCCTTACGGGTGTCTTCCAGCAGTTCCAGGTGGCGCTTTTGCGTCGCCCGGCCAACAATCATGCTTATGGCGCTGTCCGTTACCATGCCGCGGTAGGTTACGCCAAAGTCCAGGCTAATAATGTCGCCGTCTTCTACGAGTACATCCGGCTTGGGTATGCCGTGTACCACTTCGTTATTAAGGCTTATGCATATAACATCAGGGAAACCTTGGTAGCCTAAAAAGGCCGGCTCACCGCCTAGACTTTTCAGCTCGGCGGCGGCTATGTCAGCCAGATCTTTGGTAGAAATACCAGCCGCCACCTTGCCTTTCAAAACTTCTAGCACGGTAGCAAGCATGCGGCCGCTCTCGCGCATAGCTTCAATTTCTTTGGCAGTTTTAATCTTTGTCATTACTCGCTTAATTCTATGGCTTTGAGTATTTCTTGGTGCACCTCGTTCGCTGGCTGCTCGGCATTGATGTTGCAGATGTTTATGCCGTGCTCTTTATACCAGGCGAGCAGTGGCCTAGTTAGCCGTTCGTATTCACTAAACCGTTCCTCTATGACTTCTTCACGGTCGTCGCTACGCCCCCGGGCACGCAAACGCGCTTTTACTGCGTCGGCCGAGGCGTTTAAGTGTAGTACACAGCGGATTTTTGAATCCTTGGAGGTCAAGCGCCGTACTAGCCACTCCGCCTGTGGAACGGTACGCGGAAAGCCATCCAGGATGTACTCAGTATCGTCAGGCAGGCTATCTAGGACCTGCTCGAGGATGGTAATAACTTCGTCGTCATGCAACAGTTCGCCGGCAAGCATGCGCTGGCGGCGCTCACCCGTTACATACATACGGATAATCTCACCCATAGATACCAGGTGCAGGTTGTGGTAATCGGCCAGCATCTTACCTTGCGTGCCCTTGCCGCTGCCCGGCAGGCCCATTAGTAGAATCACTGGCCAAGCCTTTCTTTAGCTATTCGGGCAATTACAGAGCCATCGGCAGTAGCACCCGCTTTAGCACGCACGGCGCCAATTACTTGGCCCATGCCCTGCGGTCCAGTTGCACCTGTCGCTGCTATGGCTTCGTCAACCAGCTTGGTTATTTCTTCTTCGGATAATTGTGCTGGTAGGTACTTTTCTATAAGTGCCTTTTCAGTAAGTTCGGCGTCATGTTTTTCCATGTTACCGCCCTGCTTGAACAAGTCAGCACTTTCCTGCCGCTTCTTGGCTTCTTTGCCTAGGATAGCTACGACTTCATCGTCGGTAAGACCTGTCTCACGCTTGCCCTGCTCAACTTTCACTGTTAGTAGCGCTGCCCTTAGGCCGCGCAAGCTCTCAGCGGTGACTTTGTCACCGCCAAGCAGTGCAGTCTTCAAATCGGCTTCAATTGTCTGTTCTAAATTCATAAG
>DASSKV010000102.1:0-11788 GCA_035690125.1 Saccharimonadales bacterium (SeqCode)
AGATTGCAAATAGATGTTGGGACGCGACTAGTTCATTTGGATACAACTTATTCTTAATCCATATGCTCGAAACGGATTAATCGCGTTCCAACAATGGAGCCCCCGGGGAAACCTGGACTTCTACAGTAGAGAGGAAGTGAAAGCCATGTTCACATGGCGTCACATGAATCGACCGTTCACGGTCGGCCGCGCTTTTGTAGGGCTCGCTACCGTTGCCACGGTCATCGGCACCGGCGTGATTGCACTTGCGCCTAGCGCCTATGCAGCCACCACGCTGCAGGTTTCAAACCTGCAGAGCACCTGCGGTTCGCCAGGCTTCAACGGCCATGCGCAAGTAACAGGCGCACCTAGTAATGCCGACGCCGATAACACTGTCATTCAGGCACAGTTGACCGACCCCAATTACCCTGATGACTTCCATGGGCCAGTCACTCTCAGCAATGGTGCATTCGACGGGACGGTTAACTGGACGAACCCAATCGGCTCGGAGAATAACCCGCCGACTACCGCTACTGCAGTGCAGTTCGACCTGTACGACTACACCACCTCAACGCACCTGGCCACGTTCAGTTCAACGTTGCCAGGATGCTCGAGCGCAAACAGTCCACCAACTGCTAATGCTGGTCCGGATGTTCAGGTGTACGTAAACCGTGCGGTCCAGCTTGACGGCTCAGGCAGCAGCGACCCAAACGGTGATGCGCTGGCCTATGCCTGGTCCTATCCCAGTGGCACTCCGTGCACGTTTAGTGACACGACCATCGCAAAGCCGACTACGACATGCACGCAAACTGGCGGCTACACTGCGACGCTCACCGTCGGCGATGCCACGCACCCAGCTGCTAGCAGCGACACAGTGACGGTAACCGTACAAGAGGTGCCGCCGCCTACCGCTGCCGACTTCACAGTTGCTGTGACGGTTAGCCGCACAACTCCGCCGTTGGACGTCACAACCCAGGCGACGAACCCGTGTGGTGGCAACTTGACCGTGCAAATAACGAAGGCTCCGTCCTTCGGAACGGCATCGGTCAGTAACAACAAGATCGTTTACACGGCAGGAGACCAGGTCGTCCAGGACCATCTGGTATACGCTGTCACAGACGACTGCGGGCATGGGTCCAACCTGGCCACCGTGCACTACAACATTCGCTACGCGCCGATATTTGGCGCGGTTGCAACGGCTGCAGATGCCCACAGGGCAGACGGGAAGGTAACCGTAAGGGTCAGCAACCCGTCGGACTACAGCCAATCAACCGGAGCAGGCCCGGACTCTTACAGGGTCTGCATCACGAACACTGGTGCCTGCCAGCTCCTGAGCGGGGTGCCAGACGGCCAGAGTGGTTCGCTCACGTTCACTGGCTTCCGTGAAAACACCCGGGTGTACTACACCGTCGCTATTGTGGGTGACCCTGCGAGAAGCGGTTCTATATACGTCTTCCGTAAGACAACGGTGCACTTCACTGCTTCGATCGCCAAGTATGCGGTCAAAAGTGGGAAGTACAAAGGCATGGCGAAAGTTGGCCTACTCAACTGGTACTCGGGCAGCGCTGTCACAATCTACGTGCGTGACGGAAACGGTGCCTGGCACAAGTACTACGTTGCCCTAGAGAAGAACAGGACGGTGTACGTCCCGACGCCGAGAGGCAAACACAAGGTGTATGTGTACCGCTACTACGGTGGCCGCAAACACCTAGTTACTTACCGCTACGTCATCCGGTATCACTAGGATGAAATAAGCGGCCGGAGGGGTGCGGGGAGTAGGGGAACCTACTGCAAGCCTCGCACCCCTCGGTGCCATGGTGATATGACGGTTGGCTACCGCCAACAAGCAATCTGACATGTCACACCACCCCCGTAACACATGAAGACCCAGCGAGGTCTTTTTATTTTGTCCAAAATTGTGAAAGAACAGTTAGTCTGCTATCATCAAGCTAAAGCTTAAATGGTGAAGAATGAGCGCGGAAAGTAAAAAAGAAACTGATTCAAGCCCGGCGCCAGAGCCTCAGACGTCAGAGGTTCATGCTAAACCACACCAATTATTAACACCAAGCAAGCGCGCGGTTTTACTTATTGTGCTGATGTGCATAGTAGGTGCGGGCCTTGTAGCTTATTCCCTTACCAGACCGGCTAAACGCCCCGTGACAACAAATAGCGTAAAAACTAATCAGGTCTGTAGTGACCAGCTTATTACCGATGCCAGTACTGCTATAAATAAGAACGACGAAGCCGCCCTAAGTGCGTACAAAAAACAGATTCTTGGCTTAAAGGGTTACGACAAGGATATTAATTGTGTGTTTATCCTTGAACGGTACGCCCTAATGCAGACAAACCTACAAGATATAAAAAAGTATGCTGCTATATTAAAGCCGCTGTATGGCCCCCAAAACTACAGTAATAAGTTTACGACGCAAGTATATACACCCCAACAGATTGACGGTGTAATTGCATCGCTACAGGAAAACAATGATTTCCAAGCCCAGCAAGACTCGTCCGAGGAAGCTAAAATGATGGCGATGGATAGGCTACAAGACCAGGCGGCGGGGCAAAAGCAATGAGAATGCCCAAACAAAATATCATACTTGGCTTTGCTGCTTTCGCAGCTATTTTTGGTGCCTTTCTTGCCCATACACCCAGTGCAAACGCTGCTACTTACACTAGTGCAGACATAAACTGCGGAGCAACGGCGACTGATACTCAGCACTGTTTGCGGCTCGGAATACAAAGTGCCCTTAACTGGGACACAGCCTGTCAAAACTACCTAAATGCATACTATCCTAGCAGCTGGGACTTACGCTCCGTAATAAATGGCGTGCCTGGCGGCGGCGGCGCATCGTATGCTGATGAAACCTGGCTTTCTAAGCAAGGCTATTCCCGCTATGATACACCTCTCCCTATAAATTACGGTTCAAAGTCATATAACTTGCAGATAAATGCAGTCACATTCCTATGTGGTTCGCTGATATGGAGCGATAATGGTTGGGGGGGCTCGCCGGCAAAAGGTAACAGCGCCATTGGCACGATACTCGGCCAATCACAGCGCTGGGTGCCAAGCAATACTAATGCCGATGACCGTAATGCAAACGCGGTAGGAGGTGGAAACTTGCTGCCAGCGCGCCTAGAAACATCTAACCAGATTAATAATATTACAGTCACTGGGGGGTGCCCGAGCGGCTCAACCTGTACTATAACTGGCTATACGAAAGGAGAAATACGAAAGATAGTCCGAAACGGAAGCTCGCGCTACTGGTTTATGAGCCCGGATGCCATTACGTTTAATAGCACCCAGCCGATTACTCATGACCTAAATCTAACTATAACCATGGATTACAAGTTTATAGATGGTTATGAGGGTCCGGTTTACCGTTGTGATGGAGGTAGCTCATACATTACGGTTACTTCTGACACTGCTTTTGGCAAATGTGTTTCCCAAACAAGGAACCTTAAAATAACCCTTACAGTTGTTAATATACCGGATAATCGTCCAAACATAACCATAGCTAGCGTAACCCAACCTTCGTGTACTAGTGCGGGTAATATATATGGCGCGGCGTGGGACCCCGATGACTGGTACCCAGCCACAGCTTCAAACCAAATGACGGTAGTCGTTCATATGGATAGCCCCAGCGGAGCCAGCACGTCGGTCATAGCCAATGCGTACGAGTTTACGGATAGTTCTGGGCGTGTGCATGCGCATGGTTTTAATTTCGACCCAACTAGCATAGCGGGTTATACGAAATCATCTCCCCACACCTTTTATTTTGATACGAGCGGTGTTTCCAATGTAAATGGTGACCCTAGTGCCTTAGCGGCTACTGAGCAGTCGACTACCTTGAATGCCGTGTCGGGCGACTGTTATCCGCCCTCCGGCACCATAACTTCTGCGGCATGTACGCAGATACTAGGTAATGCTATAGATAATGACAGCCCGAATACATCGCTAACAATAACTTTTTACCTCAACAGTACTTCTGGCCCTTCCGCGACGGCAACTACAGATGCCAGCCATAACTTTAGCTTCAACCCGCAGGCAAGCTTTAGCGCGTACTTCCCAAGCTTTAGCCCACATAGTATTTACGCGTATGTTAAGGGCGTGGACACCAGTGGCAATCCGGCGGGTAGCCCTGTGCAACTTGCCAATAGTCCAGTAAGCATATACTGCCCGCCAGTTGTCAGTTGTAGCTCTGTCACGCCTGCGATAAATGAGGCTGATTCTCCGGCGAAAATCACAGCTATATTTAGCTATACGGCCGCAGACGGCGTGCCCCCGACCAATCCACCGTACTCTATAACCGTGTCTGTCAGTCCCTCTGGCGGCAGCGGTAGCGGACTGGACTCGGCTACTTCGAATACGGCTACCTACACCTATACCACACCCAATTTACCGGCGGGTACATATACGGCGACAGCTACTTTCAACGGGCCGGGCGGGTTTACGACAGCAAGTTGTCCTCCCACGAATTTCATCGCCTACAACTTACCTTACTACAAGGTATATGGTAATGATGTTAAGGCAGGTGGTGCCTTTGATGCAGGTAGTTGTGCTAACCAGGGTACAAGCATTGGAAATATTGGCTTCTTAGGGGGCTTCTTGCCAAGCCCAGACGGTTACGGCATAAAAGGTTTCGACAATACAGCTAATACAGGTGCCGGCGCTCAGTTTGCCGCTTATGCCATAGGCCATATAGCCTCATTCAACAGTGCCATGATGCGGGCAGCAGTAGGTGGCAACCCCGGGCCGACCAAAGGCTTGACCTTTGCCAATAGTGGTGGGACATACGGTGGTGATGTAGGCGGCACTAACTGCATACATAACTATTACAATGACATCTCACAGCTGGGCACTTCTATCCCACTTGGCGCCTCGGCTGACCCAGCTACCCTGAATGGCAGCTACACCCATACAGGTAACCTTACACTTAATAGCTCCACTGTAGTGCCAAAAGGCAGCCGTACCATTATTTATGTTACTAGCGGTAATGTGTACATAGGCGCAGGCAGCGGCGGGATTAAGTACGATACTTCTACCTGGAACAGTCTAAGCGATATACCTTCGCTATGGGTAGTGGTGAACGGCGGCAATATATTTATTGACCCGGGTGTAACGCAGCTGGATGGTGTATATGTAGCCCAGCCAACAACTACTAACACTATGGGCAAGATATTTACCTGTGCCAACAATGGTTTCGGTGCCCCTGACCTTTCTAGCATAAATGGTACAGCTGGCGATAGTTGCAATAACCAGCTTACAGTAAACGGTGCATTCATAGCCCAAGGAGTGGAGCTGTTGCGCAGCTACAGCTCATTGCGGTTCTCGCAAGCCGGTGAATTCCCTTATGGCAGCAGCTCTAACTGTGCAGGTTTGGCTACTTGTGCCGCCGAAGTGTTTAACTTTAGCCCCGAGGTTTTCATGGCCCCACCAAATGGCCTGGGTAATTCTGGTGGAAGCAAATACGACTACATTACTGAATTGCCGCCTGTCTTATAAAGTAGGCTAATCGCAGGGTAGGTACGCAACAACATACTGCTACTTGCATTGTATTGAAGGCAACATCTCTGGTATCATCAAGCTAACGCTTAAAGTGTGGAAATGACCAAAGCCAAAGCAAAAACCCAGCCTAAACAGGCACCTGTAATTAAAGTGGGTGGGGCAAAACCTTCGCCTGTATTGCATGTGAACTGGCTGCGGGGAAAAAGGCAACAGTTGATTCTATCGTTAGTGGTGGTAGTAATAGTAGTTGCAATAGGTGGCTACTGGCACCAAAACGCCAACAATAAACAGGCAGAAAAAAAGCTAAAAGAAACGCCCGCATTAATAAATGAAGCAGATAGCAGGTCTAACTATTCTGAAGCCGTGCAGTTAATACAGGCCGAAATTGCGCATACGGATAAAGCAGATAAGGTTAGGCTTGCGCAGCTATACAGTAACCTGGCAGGGGAGTATATAAATGAAACTAAATACAGTGATTCAATCACAAGCTATAACAAAGCTGTAACTGAAAATGGTATAACCTCCGATATAGCAAAGCAGATGGCCTACGCGTACATGGCAATGAATAATAACGCCCAGGCCATTGTTTATCTTAAAAAGGCAGTTGAGTTGTGGCCTAAAGACAGCCCTTTGTATACCGCGGAAACGCGTGCACTTCAACAAACAATTGATGAATTGCAAAAGAAAGGTCAGCAGTGATGCGCTGGTTCAAGCTTGGTATTTTCGTATTTGCACTATTCAGCTTCATCCAGTTTTTTCAGGGGCATTCTTTTGCTTTGACCGGCTATTTTACCGGAGTTACTGACACTGGTGGTAGCGATTTTGTTTTACCTGGTGGTACTACCGGTAACCTTTCTATACCAAGCAGCATAAATACTGTCGACGATTTTACCACCTACATCGAAGACTTATACAACGGCACTGATGCAGATACCGCCTGTAACAATATGGGCTACTCTAATAGCACATGTGTTGCCTGGCAGCGGGCCGGTGCGGCGTTTATTATTCAAACTATGCGTGGTGGCACAGATACCGGTTGGCCAACTGACTCTGACATTACTGATTTTGAAAATCGGCTTGCGCCTTTTGCAAACGGTACCCCTGGCTATACCGTGAGCTGGGCAACTACATTTTACTATGACAACGCGCCAGGACACGCTGCTTGCTGGAACTCGTTAAGTATCAAAGATCATGCTACAGGAGATACAAATCCGGACGATTCTGCATACTATGGGGATTGCGGTTCGGAATCGAATACCATTGTATTTTATGTGAACGGGAACCCCGTTTATGCGGTTAAACACCGCTGTGGAAATCCAGTTGGAAAACTCGGTGGTATACCTCTTGTGCCGCCGAGCTTGGATGGGGTAAAGATAGACAACAGCGGCGTGGGAGACTACGGAGGCAGCTATGATGCTGTAGCAAGTGGTGAAGCAGACACGGGCGTATATACGTTTTCTGATGATACGGTCGCAGTTAATAAGACCACCGGAGCAAATGTAGCGGGAGATACTGCAGACCCGTTCTCTATGGGCAGTATTACGGCTGGTACGTACAGCCTTAAGCTTACTGATAGCGGCACAGCAGATACAGGTTGGGCGCTCATAGGCTATAAGATTTGCGACAGTAATAACCCTCCAGCCGGTGGCTGTGATGATACGTACCTGACTGATACCAGTAGCGGTGTCCATGGGAATGGTGGAAACTACACATTTGAAGATGGCGGCCAATACCACATGCGGTGGATATTCAAGCAAACACCGTTTTCAGTGGATGGTGTAAAAATAGACGACAGCGGCACAGGACCAACTGGTTCCAACTCGGGGTACGGCGGTAACTGCTATAGTGCTACGAACCCGGCGCCATGTAATAATGGTTCGCTCAGTTCGTACCCTTTCAGCGACAACACAGTCAGTATAAGTACTAATACGTGCAATGGGGCAGTAACTGCCAGTTCGGCTAACCCCTTCTTCTTTACTAGCTGTAATAGTTCTGGCACGCTTGCGGCAGACACATACTATACCGTTTCCATTGCGGATACAGGGACTCCCGATAATGGCTGGCGGCTATATGGCTACAGTATATGTATGGAGGGTAGTGGTTGTACGGCGGGGTTCTTGACATCAACTAATAGCATTACCCAAGCATCATCTTTCGACTACCCATTCCTGGGCGGCCATACTTACCATATTCGGTGGATATATGAGCAGGTTCCGGCAGTAACGTTTGCCGTAACATGCAACAGTAGCACCGGTTTGGCCGACGCAAGCGCGACTTTCGTAGATACAGGTAGTGCGACGTCGGGGTATGTGGCTTACGGCTCGTACCCGAACACTGCCGCTAAGACTAGCCCGGCGAGCTGGCCAAGCCTGCCAGGAACAGACTGGAGCGGTTACACTTTCAGCCTTTGGGTGACGGACAGGGCGCATGACGGCACTGTCATATCGCAAGATATAATGGCAACCGCGACTGCCGGGCCCTGCGCAACCCCCACATGTGGGAGCTATGTACCGCAAGGAGTTGAAGCGGGCTCGGTATTTAACGTCAAAGTTTATATTGATTACAAGGCAAGCGGCCCGCCACCTGCGAGCTACAGTATGAACGCGAAGGTAACGGGCCCGGGTTATGCGTCACCGGTCTACACGGCTACTTACAACAATGCCGATCCATCTGGCGGCCCGCCAAGCGGCTCGGCATCGCTAGCATTTTCTTTCACGCCCCCCGTAGCAGGGCAGTACGACGTGACCTGGAACTTTCTAAACAACGGGACGGCCGTAACACCGCCGTCACCATGCGGTGGGACAGCGGCACCTATATACGTCTACAATGTCCCGTACTTCAAAACTTATGGTAACGACGTAAAGGCCGGTGGGGCATTTGACGCTGGTAACTGTAGTAACTCCGGGACAGGTTTGGGGCATACTGGGTTTCCTGGCGGCTATATTGGAAACCTTGACGGGGCGAGTATAAAGGCCTCTAACACCGGCAATGCAACATATACTGGCGCGGGTACGCAATTTGCCGCCTATGCTATAGGGCACATTGCCGGTTTTAGTAGCGCCGCTATGCGTTCAGCAATAGGTAGCCCAGGACCGGCGAATGGGTTGAGCTTTGCCAATACGACGACCTATGGCGGCGATGTAGGCGGGAGCAACTGTATACACAACTATTACAATGACATCTCGCAGGCTAGTTCAGTAACCAACATAACGACTAGTTCGGTTGACCCACGGACTATGGCCGGCGCATATACTTACAGCGGACCTACAACACTTTCACTTAGTAGCTCTGGACCAATAACTAATGGTAACCGGTCTGTTATTTATGTAAACGGAGCAGACGTATACATAAGTAGTGCCGGCATACAGTACACAACCGGGACTGGTAACTGGACCCAGCTGAGCGACATACCCTCATTCTGGCTAGTGGTCAACGGCGGTAACATATATATAGACCCAGGTGTAACTGAGCTGGACGGGGTATATGTGGCCCAGCCCAAAGCTGATGGCTCGAAGGGCAAGATATTTACCTGTGCTGATACGACCGGGCCTATATCGCCATCTATTATTACCGGTGCGGCGGGCGACCCTTGCAATAACCAACTGACTGTGTACGGTGCCTTTATAGCCCAAGAGGTTGAACTACTTCGTAGCTACAGTTCGCTAAGGTATGCTACGACTGATGAAGCGCCGGTAGGTTCGCATGCCGCCGAAATTTTCAACTTCAGCCCAGAAACCTACCTAGCTCCGCCGAACGGCCTAGGCAACTCTGGCGGTAGCAAATATGATTCTATAACCGAGCTACCGCCGGTATTGTAAAGCTTGTGCTTAGCATATATAGTAAAGATTAATAACTATCTGGTGGGCAATGACAAACAGAAAAGATACAACTAGGGGAAAGCCAGGCATTCTGCTTATGGTAAAATGGGGGCGACATGGCTCTGTTAACTAGCGGCATTTCCGATTTTTTTGGTTTAGACATTGGCACTACAGCTGTCAGGCTGGTGCAATTAGGTGGTCGCGACCAAATAAAGGCGTTGCAGCGCTACGCTTATGTGCCGGTGGATTCGAAACTTGCGCTAAGCGATTCCAAAGCTGACCAACAAGCCCTGGCGCAAATAGTAAAGGGGCTGGTAGAAAAATCCGGTGTCACGACTAAAAACGTAGCAGTCGGCATACCAAGCCAACGTGTGTTTACCGCAGTTTTTGATATCGAGCGTCTGAGCACTGAAGAGCTGGGCAAGAGCATACAGTACCAAGCGGACTCACTTATACCGACACCACTTGCAGAATCAAAAATAGACTGGCAACAACTAGGTGATTCTCCCGCAGACAAGACCAAAGTCGAAGTCTTGATAAGCAGTGTGCCGAACTCTTACGTTGAAGAGCGCCTAGATATGTTAGAAGCAATAGGCCTGAATGTTATTGCTTTTGAGCCAGATAGCATGTCGTTAACCCGCGCGGTAGTTGCGGCAGATGCTACCACCCCGCAACTTGTAATAGACGTGGGGCATACGGCTACTGACTTAGTAGCAGTTATGGGTGGTGCACCACGGTTGACCCGTGCTATTCCTACGGGTTATGAAGCAATTGTCCGCGCAGCCATGCAAAACCTGAACATAGATGAAGCTCAGGCCAAACAGTTTATAAACAAATTCGGCTTAAACCAGCAGAAACTGGAAGGGCAGGTGTACCATGCCATAAGCGGTACCATAGATCTTCTTATGGGTGAAATAGAAAAATCCATAAAGTTCTTTAGCACGCGCTACGCAGGGCTTAAGTTAGACCGCATTATTATAACCGGCGCAGCAGCTGCAATACCTGAATTCCCGGTGTATGTAGCGAACCGCTTCGGTGTTAATGTGGAAATTGGCAACGCCTGGCGCAACGTATCATTCCCGGCCACAAAGCAGAATGAACTACTTACTATATCCAGCCAGTTTGGCGTGGCGGTAGGGCTTGCGGAGAGACAAGAATGATCCAGTTTAATCTACTTCCGGATGTAAAGCTGCAATATCTGAAGGCTGAACGTTTGCGGCGTGTTGTAATAAGCCTAAGCGTACTAGTTACGGTTGCCTCGCTAGCGTTACTTCTCCTGTTACTTAGTATTACTGGCTTGCAGAAAAAGCACCTTGCCGATCTTACGAGTGATATTAAAAAGGATAGCTCAACCCTCGAAAAACAACCTGACCTGAACAAGATATTGACGGTCCAAAACCAGCTTTCTAGCTTAACTGGGCTGCATAATAGTAAGCCGGCCGTAAGCCGTTTGTTTGGATACTTATCGCAGGTGGTGCCAACGCAGGTTAACGCTAACAACCTAACTATTGATTTTGCGCAGCACACCTTAACCATAACAGGTACGACGGATTCACTAAGCTCAGTGAACAAGTTCGTTGATACGCTGAAGTTTACGACATATAGCGTAAAGGGTGTGGACGGGTCAAAGCCAGCTTTTTCGAACGTAGTGCTTACTAGCTTTGGTACTACAAAAACACAAGCAACCTATACCGTGACATTAGGCTACGACCAAGCAATATTTGATATCACACAAGACGTTAGTTTGTCTGTGCCGAATATCGTGACAACCCGTTCGGAGCTAGATAAACCGAATGACTTGTTCGCTCTGCCAGCTAACGGAAAGGTAGGGCAATAGTAATGAAGGCTGACAGGACATTTTCCAGTAAGCACCTCGCTATAGACAAAGCTAGCGCACAGATGATAGCGGCTATGGCAGTTGCCGCATTCATAACGGTATTCGCACTCGTAGCAGCAAACGCCGTTTGGGGCCAGCATGGCTATCTAAGCCGGGTGACAAAAGAGAAGGAAAAAGCCCACAAGCAATTGCAGGCAAACGTAAAGGCAGTAAGTGACCTAACAAAGTCGTACAAAGCGTTCGTTGGTACACCTACAAATGTCATAGGTGGCAATGTGCAAGGCACGGGTGATAACGATGGTGACAATGCCAAGATAATACTTGATGCGTTGCCGCCGCAGTATGACTTTCCTGCGCTTGCTACCAGCCTGGAGAAAATCCTGAAAGACCACAACCTAAACATTACAGGCATAGGCGGTACCGATGACCAGGTTGCGCAGCAGACCAACCAGAGCAGCCCCAACCCGCAACCAGTCAGTATGCCGTTCACGTTCTCCGTAGGAAACGCTAACTACACTGCAGTCCAAGATTTGATAGGGGTACTGCAGCGCTCCATCCGCCCCATACAGATTGATAACCTTACGCTAACCGGTGGTGCGACCGACATGCAGTTGACAGTCAACGCTCATACCTACTATCAGCCTGAGA
>DASSKV010000103.1:0-3061 GCA_035690125.1 Saccharimonadales bacterium (SeqCode)
CGACAAACTTGACCTGCCTAAGCAGGGGATTAAAAAAGGTAAGACTGGTTATAGTACTGCCGCTAGCGAGTTGGACAAGCTGCGCGGCTTGCACCCTATCATTGACCTAATTACCCAATACCGCGAAGTAACTAAACTCAAAAATACCTATGTTGATACATTGCCAAAGCAGGTAGATGAACATAGCAGGGTACACACAACATTCAACTTGGCGACTGCGCCAACCGGCCGGCTAAGTAGCAACGACCCAAACTTACAGAACATACCGGTGCGCACTGACCTTGGCAAGCATATCCGCACGGCATTCGTGGCCGGTAAGGGCAAGAAGCTTGTAAGCGCCGACTACAGCCAGTTCGAAATCCGCCTGGCCGCCTACCTTGCTGGCGACACAGAACTTATAGAAATGTTCAATCGTGGCACTGACATCCACACTGCCACTGCAGCACAGGTATACGGCAGGGAACTTGAAGACGTTACGAAGCAGATGCGCCGAGCGGCTAAGGTAATAAACTTTGGCATTATGTACGGCATGAGCCCCCACGGCCTCAGCGTGGCGGCAGGTATGACGCGTGAGCAAGCCCAGAACTTTATAGATAAGTACAAAGAACTTCGCAAGCCGCTATTCGACTACATAGACAGCATCCTGGACAAAGCGCGCAAAGACGGCTATGTCGAAACACTTTTTGGCCGCCGCCGCCCTATGCCAGATATCCACTCATCTAATTTTGTTGTACGACAGGCAGCCGAGCGCGCCGCCATAAACATGCCCATACAAGGCACTGAAGCCGACCTTATGAAGATGGCCATGGTAAAGATAGACGACCTGCTTCGTTCACAGCATAACGACTGCCGCATGCTGCTACAAATACATGACTCTGTCCTGGTGGAGTGCCCAGAAGAGGTGGCAGACCGTATAGCAAAATTACTCAAAGACACCATGGAAAACGTCTACGATCTGCCGGTAGAACTAACAGTAGACACCACCATAGGCGACAACTGGGGTGAACTGTAATATGGCTAATGAAAAGCTCTTTTTTGTTGGATTCAAAGCCCTGATTGTAAACAGACAAGGCAATTTCCTGGTTATGGAAGAGGACGTTAGCGACCATACTATTCCAACTGATGTGTATTGGGATATGCCCGGCGGCCGTATACAAAAGGGTGAGGATGCTGAAGCAGCCCTTAGGCGTGAAGTCAAAGAAGAAACTGGTATTACTAAACTTGAAAGTATTCAATTCTTTACAGCTGTTATTTCTAACCATGAAATCAAGATTTCAGACGATGAAAAAGCGGGACTTTTGTTAATGATTTATAAAGTATCAGTGCCGGAAGATAGTGCCATACAACTAAGTGAAGAGCATATGGCGTACGAATGGGTAAGTGCCGAAGAAGCAGCCAAAAGACTGAGTCACAAATACCCCAAAGAATTTACTGATTTACTTTTGTAGGGCGCCGCCTGGCACGGGTAGTGACCCTGCCGCCGCCAGCGCGCATGAGCCGGTAGGCTAGCAGAATGGTCCAAGCGGCTAAGCTGGCGTCGACGAGGCTGGTTATAAGCCCTAAGATGTCGTTGTGGTGTTTTATGTCGAGCAAGGCGGCCAGGAATATGATTATTTCGGCGGCGATAAGCAGCTGGGCAAGGCGTTTGCTACGGCGGTCCTGGGCGGCGTAGCCAAGCACCCATATAAAGGCAAACCAAGCGGATAGCACCAGGAAATACAAAAGATTAATAGTAGTGTCTCCAAGGCAGCTACTGCCCTTGATGCAACTATGGATGCTGGAGGTAATAAGGGTTATGAAGTTCAAAAATGTAACAGATAGGAACTGAATGAGGGTAGAGACGCCGGTTTGGTATTTTATAGCCATAAGAACCATTTTACATTTAGCAGTTCACAATTCACATTTATTTTTCATTTCACAATTTTTCAAATAATGCCTGGTAAATAAATGTGAATTGCTAAATGGTAAGTGATATTTGTTACCGGCTGTTCATAACTGCTTGCAATTGGATAAGCACAAGCGTATACCCATAAGTAGAACTATGAAAACAAAAAAAGTAGTCGTAGAACATGACAGCTTTGATGTTTTGAATGAAGATGGCAAACGCGCGGGTATAAGGCTGCCCAACACAGACGTGCATGACCGCGGCTTGTGGCACTCCAGCTCGCACATATGGATTTATGACGGGGCGGGACATGTGCTGCTGCAGCGCCGCAGCTTCCATAGCTGGAACTACCCCGGTGTTTGGGACATAAGTTCTGCTGGGCACCTCAGTAGCGGTGAAACTGCGCTACGGGCAGCCCGAAGGGAACTCCAGGAAGAACTGGGCATAGAGGTACGCCCAGGCCAACTGCAGCTGATGAAGATAGTCCGCCGCGCGCCTTGGGATACCAACTACAACCAGCGCCACCGTGAATACCAACACCTGTATGCGCTGCATTTGCCTAAAGATACCGAGTTCAAGCCTAACCCCTTGGAAGTTTCTGGACTTCGCTGGACGCGGCTCGAAGAGTTGCTGAAAGCCGCGCAGGACAGGGCGGGCAAGCGCTACGTACCACATGGTACGTACTACCAACAGGTCTACCACTGGTTATCAAAGCTCTAAAATCTAGAAAGAAAAACAAAAACTATGGTGGCCGAACTATTTCCTGAACCTATAATCCCCTCAGAAGATGAACGGAGCAGTCTGCCGCACCTCGAAGTTATCATTGGTGGGCTGGCGTCCATATCTGAGGTGGCAGTAGAAGATGCAACTGGTGCAAAACGGCCTTCGTGGCTTCGTCCGCAAGGTGTAATATCCTATCGTACAGAGGATGTTACTCGGTGGGGATACCCAGGGGACTTTATCTTACCGGGGTATGATAACTGCTCGGGCCGCAAGCATTAGGGGTATTGCAAAATACACATAAACGTGTTAGTATATATCTATCACGGTTGTCGTGAGGAGATATATGCGTTACTTTATAGGATTTTTGGTTACAATCGGCCTTATCGTACTGCTGATAGTACTCCTGTTTCATGGCGGCAACAGCGGCAAAGTACCGCAGGCAAAAGTACCGCT
>DASSKV010000104.1:0-7425 GCA_035690125.1 Saccharimonadales bacterium (SeqCode)
GCTCTCTTTGAATTCCGCAGTAACCGCTTCCTCGGGGACCATGCGTTCTTTTTTGGCCTGGCGGGCATACACGAGCCTGTCGGCATCCGTTAGGTCATGGCCTGTAAGGCTCCGGGGCCACAAGCCTTTGGCGCGGACAGAGGCAACTTCCATGGCGTAATACAACATTTGCGATTGCAGATATATCCAAAACAGTAGGCCCAGCGGTATTGCAAAATTACTATAGAGAGCACTCAGGTTTTTTATCTGATGGGTCAGCACATATGCACCCACGCTCTGCAGTATAACCAGCCCAATGGCAGCAGCAGCAGCGCCGACATCTATGTCACGGAAGGTTACATGCACCGGCAGGCTAAATTTTATAAGCAGCAGGAAGACCCAGAAGAGAACTATGAAGTTAATAGCTATGGAGAGCAGTCCGAATGCGATGCCTCGGCCTGCGCCAGCCGCATAGCCAGACAGTAGCGAAGCAAATATAAAACCCGCACCGCCAACTAGCACGATTGCTAAACTGCGCGCCACTGAAACCGGAAAACTAAAACGCTTGACCTTGGGTACATGCCAAATGTGGTTAACTCCGTAACGGAACGCATCGGCAATCCCGCGCGCGCCATATAAGGTAAACAATATACCTATGACGAGCGCCAGCCCCGTTTTGTGCAGTGTACCTATATGCTCAGATAGCTGGCTACCAAGAGTTGGGAAATACTGGGTAGTTCCGTTCAATATGGTCTCCCGCAAATGCGGGTGTCCGCCAGCTAGCATGCCCGCAACCGTAGTAAGTACCAGCAGTAGCGGGAAGAGCGACAAGAACCCGTAGTAGGTTAAAAGCGCCGCCTGGTGCCCGGCTTCGTCATCACCATACTTTTTTATGACAGCATAGATAAACCCAAAACCCTGGTGTTTTCGCTGGAAGGTATCTAGTTTTTGCAGTAGTTTCTGAATGATATTCATGGTTGGTAGCTGTTCTACCTTTTCTTCTTGTCTACGACTTTTTTTAATGTTCCTATAACGGCACTGCCTTTTTCGGCCAAGCCGGTTACTTGTTCTATCTTCTCCTCTATGCGGGCATGGATAGCGTTTACCTTAGCTCGGATGACTAGCACTGCCGCTAAGACCCCTATCAGGATTAAGAACATTACACTCATAAAGACAATGGCTATTATGTAGTATGCGGTTTGTAAATCAGACATCGGAACCCTCCGTTAATGACTTAATTGTACAGAGGCGTCCAAGCGAAATAAAGGGTGTGCACAGGCGGTGGATAACTCAAAAGGTTTGTTAAAAATTTTACAGCTTGTATTTAGACATAAGCTTAATAATGAGGGGGCAACGTAAGAAGGGGGGACGAAATGTCCGACGAAGCAGCAGACCAACTAATGAACGTCTACGACAAGTGGAACAGCCGGGAAAACCGCGAGCGTTTCCTGGGTCGCATGAAGCACAAGCTCCAAGCCAAAGAGCGCGGACGCCGCTGGTAAATCCTCGCACCGAAATCCTCGCAAGAGCCGCCTAGTGAAGAGGCGGCTTTTTCTTAGAATCGGATGCGCCACATCAGGCGGTCTACAAGGTCCTTCTGTCGACGCTCAACTGGCAACCGGTCGGACAGTAGGGCAACGATTTTATCTTCGTCAGCAGGGTCATAATAAATGGTGGTCAGTGGAGCAAAGCGTTTTAAGGGGCTAAGGACAATACTGTTTATGCCGCCCTCGGGCACAACCGAAAACGAGCGGAAGTCGTGGTATACAAAATGCCGTTGGCCTATTGTTAGACCGCTGCTGTCTAGCTGGTATTGTAGCTGACGGGGCTTGCGGGCGGCGTATATACCAAAAAGGGCAGCGCCAAATACCACTACACCTGCCGAAATCTTATCTTTTGTCACTAACCAGATAATGGCAGCCAGGGCTATGGTCGCCCCGCCTAACATGAGGTACCAGCCAGCAGACTTATCGTGCGCTATAAACTCCGATGCCGTCCAGCTTATGGAGCCTTCCGGACCGGCTGGTGGTATTGCCACGGCAGCAGGTTCTGTTTCTTCGGCAGCTGGCGATGGGGCAGGGTCATCTACCTGGCCAGAAATAACTGTGTCACCAGGCTTAAACTGCCAGCCAGGTTTAGGCTGTTCGTTTCCTGTATCGCCCGCCTCATTCATAAGCGTTATTGTACAGGAAGGGAATAACGGGAACAAAATGCGTCGGTAGTCGACAGCTAAAGTTCTTTGGTAAATAACAAGGGCTTGATATAATCACCTCTGTTCTGGAAGGGTGTCCGAGCGGTTTAAGGAACTGGTCTTGAAAACCAGCATAGGGAAACCTATCGTGGGTTCGAATCCCACCCCTTCCGCCAGAGCATAATCCACGTTACAATATTTTGACGTGTCAGCCAGATATGGAGAGGTACCCAAGAGGCTGAAGGGGTCGGTTTGCTAAATCGATAGGGGGGAGCAATCCCCCGCGAGGGTTCGAATCCCTCTCTCTCCGCCATAAATAAAAGCAGCCCCAGGGCTGCTTTTATTTATGCTTGGGCGAAGACCAAACCATCGACCTGTTTAGCTCCAGCCGCCTTAAGTGCGCGGGCAGCAGCTTCCATGGTTGCACCGGTGGTAAGCACATCGTCTATCAGCACAATGTGCGCGCCCTCTACAGCAGCTCGGTTTATTACCCTGAAGGCTGATTTGAGCTGTGTAGTGCGCTGCTCCCGCGATGCGCCAACCTGGTGGTGTTGCCCCACGCGGCCAAGCAGCGTACGGCAGGGGAGACCAGAATAGCTAGAAAGGCTACGGGTAATAAGCCGTGCCTGGTCATAGCCGCGCCGCCTTACCCTTACTGTTGCCGTTGGCACGTGCACCAGCATCACCCCGGCTTTAGTGTACGGTAGCATTTGGCGGGCAATCAGGCGGGCAGCAGCTTGGGCGCCCTGGAACTTCAAGTGCCATACCAAATCTTTGGCTATAAACTCGTAAACCGTAACCGCTTGTACAGTGTTGAGGTTACTAGACGAACGACAACTTTTGCAGGTTTTGTTGGCAGGCGACAACTTTCGGCACCGGTAGCAACGTTCGGGTATTTGGCCGAATAACATGCTGCAGTCCTGGCAAAGCAACCCGCCCTCAACGCCGCAACCAAGACAGTCATAGGGCGCAAAAGTTGCTACTAAAGTATCGATAAGGCTCATGGGTCTCTTTCTGCCCACCAGTTAGACAAGTGTAGCACAGGCACAGAAGGCTTTTTGGCCGCTAGTTCTGGCAATACGCGTCACGCTAACTGCCTGTTGTGTTTAAAGTGTTGTAAATAGTTAACCTGTAGGGTTGCACACCTTTCATTACCTAAGCTATACTGCTAACAAGACAAAAACGCAAGTATTCTTAGTATTAACCGTTTTGGAGGGTAATATGGCTCGGAGAAGCCGCGACGACGATCTTTTATTAGAGGAAGACGAACTGACCGCCGCCTTTTTAGGTGATGATGATTTGAACACAGTAGCACCCAGCAGCCCGCAAGCTGCCGGTCCGACCGGCGATGAATGGGACGAAGATGACGCGCAGCTTCCAGGCCAGCTGGCCGTGGACGTTTACGAAACCAAGGAGCGCCTGGTAGTTAAGGCCCGCACTGCAGGTGTTAACAAAAGCGACCTAGATGTAAGCATATCCGACAACCAGCTCACTGTCCGCGGCACACTTAGTGCAGGCAACGAGGACGACGTAGAAAACTACTTTTTGCAGGAATGCTACTGGGGCGAGTTCAGCCGCACCATCGCGCTGCCTGTACCAGTCAAAGAAGACGACATCGAAGCCATGCTAAAGGACGGCGTCCTCACAATCAGCTTCGGCAAGGTCAAGCAAGACACCGTCAAGAAAATCCAAGTCCTGTAGCCAACCAGGGAAGTTATATAAGCAGCCACTCACGTGGCTGTTTTTATATCCACAAGTAGAATATTTAAAATAAGCCCCTTGCGGGGCTTATTAATGATGAACAACTGACTATGTTTGCCTAGGAGGTAGCTGCAGTATTAACGTTGTTGAGGACAAAGTGGACTATGAACTGGGCGAGTGCCACTATTACCAGGCCAACGATGGCATATATAAGCGTGTTCTTCGCTCCAGAAACATTGCCGCTTTCACCACCTGAGGTAATGTAACGGAAACCGCCAACGATAATCATTATCACGGCAATGACACCGACAATGAGCGATAGCAGATTAACTACCTTGGTTGCAATGTTGCCCAAGCTCGAATCCTGTCCATTAGTATCACAACTAGTGCTAGTCGTACCGTCAACTGCCAAGTTGGTGCCCTTACATAGCTGGCTTTTCAGGTCT
The DNA here is from genome assembly GCA_035690125.1 of Saccharimonadales bacterium (SeqCode). Taxonomy (GTDB): domain Bacteria; phylum Patescibacteriota; class Saccharimonadia; order Saccharimonadales; family UBA4665; genus DASSKV01. Next base: position 4,318 of record DASSKV010000104.1, read on the forward strand.
GCACTTACTAAAGCAGGTACTGCCACTGGAGCCATTAGTGTAAAAATCGCTGCCAGGGCTAATGTGTAATTCTTAATTTTTTGTAACATGATTACCTTTCTATTATTCCTTATTCTTATTATTTAACTTATACCACGAGCCATTTTATCCTGCAAGAAGCCACCGTTTAGCCCAGCTTGTTTAACACGAAATGCACCAAGAACTGGGCAAGGGCAGCGACTACTAAGCCAATAAGCGCGTACATGAGCGTATTTTTAGCACTACTTACGCTATTGCTGTCGCCGCCAGCCGTAACAAATTTAAGGCCTGCGATGATAATCATGATGATTGCGGCGATGCCGACTACTATACTCAGTATTTCCACAACCGAAGAGACTAGGTTGCCAATACCAGATGTGGCTCCCGTACTATCATTACAATTGCCGCCAGCTACGCCTATCCCATTACAAACTTCTGTTTTAGAATCTGCGTAGGCCGGCACAAGCGCAAACGAGACCGGCATTACTGCCAGCATTGCAACTATCGTACTCAATATTATCCGCTTCATTCTTCCTCCTATAGTCTGCTTACTACAAATGTAATCAATATCTTCGCCACCGCTATAACCACGAGACCTACTAGCGCGTAGAGGACTGTGTTTTTTGCCGAGCCCACGGCATTGCTATCACCCCCAGAGGTTACGTATTTAAGCCCGCCTATGATTATCAATATAACTGCCGCAATGCCTGCGATTATCGCAACGATATTCGCCGCCTTTACTATCACGCCATCCGGTCCAGTTAGTGGGTTGCCAGAAGAGTGTTCGCTACACACTGCCGAATCAGAAGCTTTTGAGCAGTCCACGCCACCAAAGGGACTAAATGCCTGTGCCGCTACAGGAGTCATTATAATTATTAAACCTAAAATTACAGGCATTACACTACTAAACAATCTTCGAATCATATTTGGCCTATTACCCATGTAACTATTATTTCTGCTGTTAGCGCCAGAGCGAGCCCGGCAAGCGCATATATAATACCGCTCTTTGCTTTGGCGGTGTCCTGGGGGTCACCCGACGATATTACGTAGCGCAACCCGGCTATAACAATAAAAAGAAAGGCAAGGGCACCAATCACCCCAAACAAAATCTGCAATATGGTCTTGATTTCACCTTGGTCTGAGGGCGCTTGCGGCAAGGGGTTAAGGTCTATTGTCGTAGCTGCAATAATAATTGAACGTATCATGGTTAGCCTCCAAGTTTATTGCCCAAAAACGAAACGAAAGCGACCGCGACTATAGCTATCACTAGGCCTACTAGCGCATTTATGGCTGTACTACGAGCACGAGCAGTGTCTTCTGGGTTGCCTTGGCTAGTTATGAAGCTTATGGCAGCGTAAATTATGAAACCTACGGCAACTAATCCTGCTATGCGCAACAGGTCATCTATGACAGCTAGCAGTATGAGCACCAGGTCGCTTTGGTGTCCGCCCCCTGGTAATACGTGAAAGGAGTTTTTGATATCACAGTTGGAGTCTAACGGAAGATATTGATACCACGGCTTTAGGCCAAAAAAGTCATGTGCTTGGCACGTTGCACTTGGCCCTGCAGCAAAAGCATACCCACTAGATACACTGGTGGCAACTAGACTAACAATGAAGGCTAGTGTGGTTTTTACAAACATCTTGTACGTCATAAGTTTTTTTACAAGGCTCATAGTTTAATGCTTATTTAAAAGCCCTCCTGGTACTATCCACTGCAAAAAGGCGAAGAGAAAGGCAAAAGCAACAAGTGCAATAACGGCATTATATATATGACTTTTGGCTTTGGCTGCTTTCTGGGGATCTCCAGCAGACGCACTGTATTGGATACCTCCCATCACTATCGAAAACACAACGGCTACTCCTACCAGACCAGACAGCAAGTTTATGGCTGGGTTAAAGTATTTGGTAAACAAGCAATCTCCGCCCTTACATTCTACGCCAGGGTCAGCCAGGGGGTCATTAGTGCCCTTGCTGTTAAGGTGGTCGGCACACACCTGTGTATAGGATGCGCCTGCTGGCATTGGTACCGAAGTCCCGTCAGGACATTCAACCGTGTTAGTTGCATACGCCATTGACGCCGTCGCAGCCACAGCGACGACAATAAGCACAGCCCCCGCCAGGGCCGCACGTACATTGCTTAGTACATTTTTGTATTTCATACCGTTTTCTGTAACTATACGTTCACTCTTTACTTTTTTCAAGCCTCAACCCCAATAACTATATGTGTAGTATTATCTATACTATAATGTGGGTTACATAATGAACACAAAAAGCCGCCGACCACTACTTCTTGTGCCATTGGTAATGTTAGTCACATTACTCGGCACGGCTTTTACCCCCTGGTTTAGTGCTACGGTAAGTGCCGACTCGGCATATACCTACACAGATAGCAATTATAGCGGCATAACTGGGCCGAACCCCCAAACCCATTCAGGCACTCTTAACTTTGCAAAAGGCAGTTCTGGCAATGGTACATATACAGCTAGCGGATCAAACCCTGTAGGTAGCGGAAATTGTACATACACAATCGTCACGAGCGATAAAAAATACGACGGCTCGACCTCTGGGACCATTGACGGTGGCCAGTGTCCGGGGGTTGGCAAGCTCGGACCCCCCCAAAACATTACAATTAGCCAACCCTCAGCCTCCAGCAGCCCCACGGGAACAACCTCCACTACAGACACATCTACTTCTACCACAAGTGGTCCTGACATAAACTGTGGTGGGCTTAGCCTTAACTGGCTGCTTTGCCCGTTTGAAGAAGGCCTCACCACAGCAATACATGGTGTAGATTTCGTCATACAAAGCCTGCTTGTTATTCATACCAATACAATATTTTCTTCATGCGCCACTCCTAATTCGAGCAACGACTGTAAGACTTCCGCGGCATACAAATCGGCCTGGTCAGCCATGAGGACAATCGCTCTAGTAATTCTCGTCATAACCGCTCTTATAATGATTATCTCCCAGGCACTTGGGTTCGAGTTCGTAGATGCCTACACTATACGCAAGGTACTCCCCCGGCTTATAGCGGCCGCAATTGGCATTACGCTGTCCTGGCAACTGCTGCAATTCTTTGTAACCCTTA
>DASSKV010000105.1:0-5979 GCA_035690125.1 Saccharimonadales bacterium (SeqCode)
AATCAGTACATATACGACAATACGGTCGGTGCCTTGTTGGTTGGCGCTCAGCTGGCTCAGGAATGTGCTCTTACCAGACTTACTGTCGCCAAGCACGGCAATACGCTGGCCTAGCACCACAGGGAAGAACATGTCCACAGCGGTTACGCCACTCGCCAGCTGGGTATCCAGCATGCTCCTTGCCATAATGCCTGGCGCCGGCGTGAATATGCCCGAAGTAGCGGTGGTGCGGACAGCGCCTTTGCCATCAAGCGGCACTCCAAGTGGTGATACCACGCGGCCAACCAATGCCTTACCAACGGGTACTTTTAGCTCTTCCTCTTCTAAGACTGCCAATGTTCCTGGCTCCATCCGTTCACTGTCGAGGTTGAACAATATGACCCGGTCGCCATATGCTTCGCGCACTAACCCATGTTGGCCATCTTCGAACAGTACTTGGGCGCCAAGGCGTACGCCCTCCAGGCCTTTTACTTCTATAATGAAACTGTTGCTAGCCACCACTTCACCGGTCAGGTTGTCCTTTTCGACTAGCTTTTGGAACTTATGGTTTTCAAACATTGCGGCTACACTTTCGTTCCGCCTTATAAACCTTCGGGTTTATATGCTTCGCATATAAGCCAAAGGTTAGCATCGCGCCGGGCAAAAAATGCGATTTTTGCTCGGGCTGCTCTTCCCGGACAGCGAAATTTACAATGATCAAATTAATATAGCTAAACATTGCGTAGGACTCCGGGGAACTTAGTGCGGTTTTCAAGTATCTGCCGCCGGAACGACCAATCATGTATGTGGCTGCCATAGCGGACTACCATACCACCTAGCAGGACCGCATTAAACTGGAAATTAACTAGTATGTTAGGCGATATGTTTTCACGGCACCAGCCAACTAGCATCTTTTTGATGCCCAGGCTTGGCGGGGCAGCGAGGGTTATGCTTATTTGTGGCGCGCTGCGTGCGAACTTTTGCAACGTTGTTATTAAATCATCTAGGTTGGAAGGTGTTGGGCTAACCCCTAACTCTTTTAAAAGTTCCATTGTAGCCGGCGAAAGCTCTGGAGCCGGTGTAGTTTTTCTTACAGCAAGGCGCTTTTTTGTGGCATTGTGGTTTTGCCATTTGGCGTACTCGCGCACCTCAAGTATGAGTGATTGCAGGTCTTGGGGAGAGGATACGCCGTCGGGCAGTTTAAACTTCATCGCGCACTCCCTTCGCAAACTCTGCCTTGTGGTCCTCAAGGAGCTTTATAAGGTAATCGCTTTGGGCGCCCAGGTCTACCTCGTGCTGCAAAGCTTCAGTTAGGAACGATGCTACAGCATCGGCTAGCTTTGTATCTAGTTGTTGCACCAGCCTTTGCTTTTCGGCTTCCATATCGGCTGCAAGCTTGGATTTGAGCTCTGCCTGGTGGGCGGCAATCTGCTCCTGCGCCCCGGCCATGTCAGTCTCTGTCTGCTTTTGCAGTTCAACCAAACGGGCGCGGTAAGCATCTAGGTCGCGGGCAACGGCGCTACTGCCCATTTGTTGTACCAACTTGTGTATATCTTCGGTGGCAGCGTGTAAATCCTGTTGTAATTCTTTAGCCGAAGTATCCAGTACGTGCTGGAAATTCTTTTGGGCTTCCTCGAGTAAATGCTCGCGGACGCTTGGCGGCAGGTGGCCATTCTGCATTGGCACATGTGGTTGCTTGGTCGCCTTTTCTTCCTTCTTGTTCCAAAAGTGGGCGCGGGCGTGGCGGATAGCCATTGGGGCGAATGCGCCAATCAGCAGGATATCTATGCCCAGGAAAATTATCAAAAACGTGCTCATACTAGAAGTCTTTTAGGATTAAATAAATTGACACTAACGCGACCGTTAAAATACCTAGCACCAAGACAGACATCTGTACCAAGTCCCGGTAAACAGCTGACTGGCTCATCGGGTTACGGCCGACGCTGATGATGCTCGAGCGAATCATAGAATAAATAAGACTGGATACGACAATTATCGTAATGAGGAATATGGCGGCGCTAATGATAATCGGAACCGGTTTTACGCTTTTACCAGCCAGGCTATTGGCCACGTTCTGGATAGCCTGCGGAATTATTGTCTTTTCCGGCTGTTTAAAGAACGAAGATACATTTACTAGTACAGGTACCGTGCCAATAAGCGCGGTGTGTTGCTTTCCTGACTTGTCCTTATAGGTTTCCTTACTGCTGTTATTGTTGTTCATGCCGTCTTGGGCGACGCCTATAATCTTGGTATTTACCGTTGCCCTCATGCCGACGCCACTTATTGGTGATACCGTGACATTATCGCCATCATTGACCTTGCCGTTTATATCCGATACTAGCGCTTGTACCACGCCACTGGTTGCAATTTGCACCTGCGCTTCTCTACTTGTGGAAACCGATAAAAGTGAGGTCCCTGGATCTATAACCACGCCCAGCAGGCTATTAACGTTGTCTATGGTGGCGATATCTACATGGTCCGAGGAATTTTTTTCTAGGCTAACCAATGAGCCTAGCGGCAGCTGGTCTTTCGTAAGGTAGCCTTGCGAAATAGTTGTCAGGGCAGAGACAACAGATGGGAAGCTAAGCGATAATAGGGCGCACAGAATCGCCAATGCTTTGGCGCGGCTGGTAATGCCCACAAATGTCGTTCTCACTTTTTGCTATTCCCCTAATGGTTACCTTGTATTATACCAAATTATCTCTGGTACAAGGCTATGTTTTGTGGGCGCTTCTTGAATGGCACATTTTGGGCGTAAAACTCCGTGCTTCATTACACCGTACTTCCAGTACGGCTCCATTCAGTACGCGATTTTCATCCCAAACTGCACTCATCAAGAAAGCGCCTTTGCCAACGTGCATTATTTTCCATAGCTTGTTTATAGAGCCATTAGAGTTTTAAGTAGAATCAAGGTAACATGGATGCATGTGGCAAGAAACCAAGCACGGGCTGTACAAACAATTTAACTTCAAAGACTTCAACGAAGCCTTCAATTTTATGACTAAGGTGGCTGTTTTGGCGGAGCAGTATAACCACCATCCGCGCTGGGAAAACGAATGGAACGTTGTACAAATATGGCTACAAACGCACGAACAGAATGGAGAAGTTACCGAACTGGATAGAAAGCTATCAGAGGAGATTGATAAGGTTGTAGCAAATGAAACAACAGAAAAAATAGGAAACGTTGTGCAGAAAGTTGAGCAAGTAAAGATGTATGCTGACGGCGGTTCACGCGGCAACCCGGGACCGAGCGCCAGCGGTTTTGTAGTGCTTACTATGGAAGATAAGGTGCTTGTGGACCAGGGCGTGTACCTAGGAATTACCACTAACAACCAGGCAGAGTACACTGCGCTTAAGCTTGGCTTGGAAGCAGCAGCTAAGCTAGGCGCGAGGGAAGTGGACGTGTATATGGACAGCCTACTGGTTATAAACCAAATGAAAGGCGTATTTAAGGTACGCAACCGCGACCTCTGGCCTATACACGACGCTATCAATAAGCTGGTTAGCCAGTTTAAGCATGTGCATTTCCAGCACGTACCGCGTGAGCTCAACAAGCTTGCCGACGCCGCAGTGAACCGAGCCCTCGACGAAGAGCTAGGCATAACTAGCCCAAAGTTATCATAAGTGGTATAATGTCGTAGCCAGATTATCGGCTAGCTACGTACAGTAATGTACGAGGAAAGTCCGGGCAGCGAAGGGAATGGCAGTTGCTAGCGGCAACCGGGGGCGACCCTAGGGAAAGTGCCACAGAAACGATACTACCTCGGGCAACCGGGGCAAAGGTGAAAAGAGTGCGGTAAAAGCGCACAGTTTATATCGGTGACGATATAAAGAGGTAAACCCTGCCTGCTGCAAGGAGATGGATTCTTTGAGGCTAAACCTCAAAGCGTCCCGCTAAGGATTCATCATAAGAACCGCTCGAGCTTGCCGGCAACGGTAAGCCTAGATAGATGGCTAGCACCGAGCAATCGGTACAGAACCCGGCTTACAGATAATCTGGCACTAAGAACTCCTCTCTATCGAGGAGTTTTTAATTTGCTCATGCTTGCAGTACTAAGTCGTTGAGCTTAAAGTTGAGCTAATAAGGGAGAAGTATATGGCAGCGGAATTTGAAACGGATGCTCAGCAGGCGATAGAAGTTAGCGAGCGTGAAGAAAGGATACGTGAGTTTTTGCAGGGCGGCGGCTCAATCTTAATCGCGGAAAAAGCCGTGGCTGCTTACGTAGACTACTTGAGGGAAGAGGGAGAAGTGAGCCGTATCCTGACTGAAAGACGTATTGCCGGCTATGAACCAGTTGAGACGGAAGTTAACCTTGAGCAGCTACGTATTGCATCGGAAAGAAGCCGGCAGGAAGCCGCTGCCCATTTTCGGCGAGCAGCTGATTTTGGCGCCATCGCTATGGCGGCCAAAATGGTGGAAGATGCTCGCTTAACTAGTCCTTTGGCCTGAAAGTTAAAATTATAAAAACCCCTCCTTGAAGGGGCTTTTTATATCTGTTATTTTACCTATTTCTTTGCTGCTTTTACAACAGCCGTGAAGGCTTTTGGCTCGTTTACGGCTAGTTCAGCCAGCACTTTGCGGTCCAGGTTTATGCCAGTGGCTTTAAGCGCGGCAATCAACTTAGAATACGTCGTACCGTTTAAGCGGGCGGCGGCGTTGATGCGGGCATTCCATAGCTCACGGAACGTGCGCTTGCGGTTCTTGCGGTCGCGGGTAGCGAACTGCAGGCTCTTGGTTACAGCTTGCTTGCCGCGCTTGTAGCTGGCGCGGTGGCTGTGCTGCATGCCGCGGGTGGCTTTGCGGATTTTGACATGCTTCGCGTGTGAAGCGACTCCTCGTTTGACTCTCATCTATACTCCTAATTGCTTCTTAACTGAGCGGGCTTGCTTGCCGGTAAGGGTACCGAGGCCGCTTAGCGCGCGCTTGCGGTTTTCGCCCTTCTTGCCTAGGAAGTGGTTCATGTTGGGGTGGCCCACACGGACTTTACCGTTCTTGCTTACGCGTACCCGGTCTTTGGTGCCGCTGTGGGTCTTAAGCTTTAACTTTGGCATCTTGTTCTTCTCCTTCTGCTGCTACTGGTTCTACTGCCTTGGGTGGTGCTACGGGCTTTTTGCCGCTTGCGCGGATGACGAAGCTTAGTTGCTTGCCGGCTAGCTGGGGCTGTTGGTCGACCGCTATGGTGTCGCCGAAGCTGGCTATAACGCGTTCTGCAAGCTTAAAGCCGATTTCCCGGTGGGCTTGTTCGCGGCCGCGGTAGAACAGGGTAACCTTTACCTTGTGCCCATCCTCGAGGAACTTGCTGACCTTAGCCATTTTAATGTCCAGGTCGTGCTGCCCAATCTTGAGGCCGAAGCGCATTTGCTTCATTTCGAGCACCTTGGTGTTCTTCTTGTTCTTCTGCAGTTGTTTGGTCTTCTGGTAATTGTACTTGCCCCAGTCGACTATCTTGGCTACAGGCGGCTTGGCATCTGGTGAGATCTCGACCAAGTCAAGTTCTCGCTCTTCGGCCAAGTCCAATGCTTCGCGCCGGGTGAGCACCCCAAGTTGTTTACCGTCCTCGTCTATAACACGAAGTTCCGGTGCCTGAATTTGGCCATTCAGGCGAGTATATTTCGCTATCGCAGCACTCCCTTACTTACTATTAACGTACGAAGCATTTTAACAGATGGAACGACAGAGGTCAAACCAACATTCTAAATGCTAGTGAGGCAGGCACTCAACTACTTGCTTTAGTGCCCAACGTGCCCCTGACACAAAAGGCCGTATAAGGTGTGCTGCATGGTCATCTTCAAGACGATCAAGACCTCCGCCACCACCTATGTAGCCACTCAAGTTACCTACTGAATGGTATAGGTTGTAGGCAATATGGTAACCATCATCAGGCTGAGCCGTAACACTAAAGTCTGCACGAGGATAACTTAAATTGAGTCTAAATTCACCGCCAGCTAGTGGTCTAGGGTTACTGGAGGCAAAGACATCCAAGTCTCTTGTCACACCGG
>DASSKV010000106.1:0-6222 GCA_035690125.1 Saccharimonadales bacterium (SeqCode)
TATGTCGGTAGACGTGGAGCAGGCTACAAAATATAGCAACCCCTTGCGAGTAGGGGGTGCGATAGCTGCATTGGGTTTAGTGGCTGCATGCCAAGGCGGGGCCGAAACTACAGCCCGCCCATCGCCTTCGGCATCCTTCTCCAATAGTCCTACAGCACTTCCTTCTTCGGAGTTTCCTAGTATTGCCTCGCCGGCAAATACAGGACTCGTGCCTAGTAACAGCCCTAATTTGGAGAATTGCGATAGCTTCCGGTCGGTCCAGCCCGGCTATTACTTTAACAAGCGCTACAGCACAAATATCCAAGACCAACTGGAGCTTATGCATGTTGCCTTTAGCGCAGGCAGCAACGTAGACATAGACCACGACGCCAAAAGGTACGTATTGCTTCTGCACGCCATGGAGAACGACCCTGAATACACCGATGCTATGCACGAAGCCAGGGATGCAGTAATGAAAAATCCGTCTCGCCAGATAACAGTAAATGATTTTTTGCACTTTCCAGTAATAATACCGGCGGAATGCGCCCCGCACCGTGTCAGCAATGCCGATTCCGAACGCCAGCTTATGGAAACGCAAGATGTCGCCCTAACAGTTGGCCACGCCATGTTGCACCACTTGCAAGAACAAGGTTCACGCGCCGTAAAATGGTTCAGTGCTGTTATAAATAAAGAGCTGAACAAAATTGATGATACCAACTAGCGGACGAGCCTGTAGCTGCCGTCTTCGGGTTGTAATTCGTATATGACATTCTTGCGCTCGACGACTATTTTCCAACCGTTCTCGCGGGCGTGGTCGTAGAGTAGCTTTGTGGGATTGAAGGCTACGGGGCGCTCGACTGCTTCTAGCATGGGTATGTCGCTCTCACTGTCACCGACACCTACGCTGTCCTCGTATGTCGCACCATGTTTTTCTACTAGTAACTTTAGGTATTCGGGTTTGCGCTCACTCTTGAGTACCTCTTTGTTGCCTGTAAACGTTCCATTCTTGACTTCATATTCGGACCCACCGAAATCATCGAAGCCATAGTAGTCGGCCAGCATTTTTACGATTTCGCTTTGAGAGGCCGATATTGTAAACAGTAAATATCCTTCGTCCTTCAAGTTACGGATAAGGTCTCGGGTATAGGTATAAACCTGGTCTTTGTATTCACTGATGACTTTGTCGCATGCCGATTGTAGGTCGGAGACAGCTAGCCCTATCATCGCCTGGTCTACCAAGTTCACGAGTGCCCGCTCGTAGGCTTTGAACGATTCCTCGCCTTCCCGCTTTTTCCAGGTCATGCGAGCATCCTTTACAGCTTGGTACTCTATGGTGCCAAAGTGCCCACGCCGGGCAAGCTCATCTGCCACGGCGTGGTATAGCTGCCAGCGGATGAGCGTCCCATCGATGTCAAAAACCGCAAACTTCTTTAGCTCTTTAGCCATGCCGCTACCGTCTTTGCAAAATGATCTTCTTGCCCGTGAAAGCCGTGGTCTGCTTCGGGTATGGCCACAAAAGCCGAATGCGGCAAAGCCTTGGGGTGCGTAAAGTCACGAAAAATAGCCAACGCCGCTTCGGTACCACCGCCAGTGTAGGTGTACTCATCGTTTTCTCCGTAGACCACGAGCATAGGCTTGGTTATCTGGGAATATTCAGCGAATAGTGGTTTCTTGCCGAGCCTTTGAGTGGTTGCTTCATATAGCGGGAACGTATTGTAGTTGCCTTCCGGGTCCAAAATGTCAGCTGCTGCCTGGGCACTAAACGGGTACATGCCAGTGTACTTGGGCATTACACGTTCATTATCGCCTTCTTTGAGTGCTTGTTTGGCGTAGGCCAAAGCTTTTTTGAACTTGTTTGGCCCGAGCTCACTATAGAACAAACCGGTATCGTCACCTGGCCCAGCAAGGACGTACCTTACAAATGGGTTGTGCTTGGCGTGCGCATCGTACACGCATAGTTTGTTGGCTCCCGTACTATGGCCCATAAGGTAAAGTTCTAAGTAGCCTTGCTCTTTCAAATAATGTGCCGCCCCGGCTATGTCATGGACGCTATCTATAATCTTCTCATAGTGGGTACCAGCCTGGTAGCGACGCTCTTCCTCGGGCAAGGCCTCATCCATAATGAGCAGCGATTTGCTATCATGCGCCCCGCGGTTATTGAATGCCAGCAGCGCTATGCCTTTATCGGTAAGCGCTTTGCCTAGGGCATTGATGCGCTCCGGGTTATAAAACGCGCCGCTATCGCCCATACCGTGCAGCCACACGGCCGCCTTATCTGTCTGGTGGTCGGGTATGTAGAGTAGCCCTGGGAGCTTTAGCTTGTCTTCGCTAAGGAAGGATATAAATGCGAGTTTCATACATCTAGTTCTATACTCACTGGGCAGTGGTCGCTGCCCATGACGGCCGGGTGTATTTCGGCGTTTTTGACCTTGTCCTTTAGGGTGCTAGAAACAAGTACGTAGTCAATGCGCCAGCCGACGTTTCGTTCACGGGCGCGGGCAAAATGGCTCCACCATGTGTAATAGCCCTTGCCTTGTTTGAACATGCGGAAGGTGTCGACGAAACCGGCGTCTACAAAGTTCTGGAAGCCTTCGCGCTCCTCGTTCGTAAACCCCTTTTTGCCGACATTAGTTTTGTCGTTTTCCAAATCGTCTGGGGTATGTGCGACGTTGAGGTCACCGCAGAATACAACTGGTTTCTTTGCCTCCAGCTGCTTGCAGTATTCCAAAAATGCCGGATCCCAATGCTTGTGTCGCAGCGGCACGCGGCTGAGGTCGTCTTTGGCATTCGGGGTATAGACAGTAACAACGTAAAACTTGTCGAACTCGGCTGTAACTACCCTGCCCTCTTTATTCGGGTCGCCGTAACCGTCGGCAGTCAAGCCAAACTTTTTCTCAATATCTTCAGGCAGTCCATTGGATGTCCGAATGGCCGGCTGTTTACTGAATACGGCCGTGCCACTGTAGCCAGGGCGCTCCGCACTGTTCCAATATTCGGTATAGTCAGGCAGGTCAATCTCTGCCTGCCCCTGCATAGCTTTGGTTTCCTGCAGGCATAGTATGTCTGGGTCGTGCTCTTGCACGAATGGCACGAACAGGCCCTTTTTCATAACCGCCCTTATGCCGTTAACATTCCATGAATATATCTTTACCATCTATAGCAGTATAGCTTTAGGGGTGCACATTTGCTAGACTGGGGTTCGATGTATAAGCGAGTTTTGCTTAAGCTGTCCGGCGAGCAATTGGCTGGAAAATACGAGGCTGGTATAGATGCCGAGCTGGGTGCCTGGATAGCCCAGGAAGTCAGGAAAGTGGCAGATGCAGGTTCGCAGGTTGTAATAATGGTTGGCGGTGGTAACTTCGCGCGCGGGGCTCAGTTGGCCGGCCATGGCATAAAGCGCGTAACGGCCGACCAAATAGGTATGCTAGCTACCATGATGAACGCCCTAGCGCTTACCGACATTTTTGAATCCAAGGGGGTACCTACCCGTTGCCTGAGCAACATATTTGCAAACCAGGTTGCCGAACCTTTCATACACCGTTTGGCCGAAAAACACTTGGAAAAAGGCCGCGTGGTTATAGTGGCCGGCGGTATTGGACGCCCCTACCTTACCACGGATACGGCAGCGGTTTCATTGGCTCTCGAGCTTGATTGCCAAGTAGTTTTGAAAGCTACAAAGGTGGACGGTGTGTACGACAAAGACCCGGCAAAATACCCTGATGCCACCAAGGTTGACCGCGTAACATTTCAGGATGCTGTTAGTGATGACAAGATAAAAGTCATGGACAAGGCTGCTATGGGCTTGGCTATGGAGCACGACCTGCCGATAGTAGTGTTTGACGCTATGCAGGCGGACAATATACTGAAAGCGTCGCAAGGCAATTCGGCCGGTACTACAATCTCAGATTAAGGCTTGGCGGAGGGAGAGGGATTCGAACCCTCGAGGGCTTGCACCCAACACGCTTTCCAAGCGTGCGCCATAGGCCACTAGGCGACCCCTCCTCGTCGCACCGTACGCTTCTGCCTTGTTTTGCCTGTCGGCAAAAGCTTCGGCTTGCAGCTACGGCGCTCCTCTCAAAAAATCAAAGCACCTGTGGCGCTTTAATTTTTTGGTTGGCTGCAGTTATTATACATAAGTTTAATATTTTTACGGCGTTATAACAGATAAAGTCGTTATTACTACATTAGTTGCTTGCCGGCCGTGCAAAAAGGGGTTTAAACTAGAGTAAATGGCTCTACTAGAACTTAAAGACGTCAGTAAGTTGTACGGCTTCGGCGATGCCACCACCCTGGCCCTCGACGAAGTTAACCTGTCTATTGAAAAAGGCGAGTTCGTGGCGGTCATGGGTCCGAGCGGCTGCGGTAAGAGCACCCTCATGAATATTATGGGCCTGTTAGACAGGCCTAGCCACGGTACGTACAAGCTGGATGGCCGCAATACTGAACGGCTGCGCACAAACCAGGCAGCAAAGATACGGCGCGATACCATCGGTTTTGTGTTCCAGTCGTTCAACCTGTTACCGAAAATGACAGTGCTCGAGAATGTCGCCCTACCCCTAACTTACAAGAACATGACGCTGACTAAACGGCTAAAAGCTGCAAGCAACATGTTGGAACGAGTGGGCATGCAGTCGCGCGAATACTTCTTGCCGGGACAATTGAGCGGCGGTCAGGTGCAGTGCGCGGCTATTGCGCGGGCGCTTGTTAACCAGCCTAAGCTGCTGATAGCCGACGAACCGACCGGCAACCTGGACAGTGCCGGTTCGCGCCTAATAATGGAGCTGATGAGCGAAATCCACCGCATGGGCAATACCATCATATTTGTTACTCACAACCCGGAACTTACCCGTTATGCAACGCGCGTGGTGTATATGCACGACGGCACGATTGTGCAAGATGAGAAAACTACCCTTGGCCAGGTAGCGCCGACCGCCAAGCGAGTTATGTACACCGTATCGCACTTAAGCGAGGAAGACGCCCTGGCCGGCGTATCGGCACTTATGAATGCTGTGCCGCACAAACCGGCCAAGCGTACTCGCAAGCCCGCCAAGAAGCCATCTGCAAAGCGTAAGGCAAAAACTACTACTAGGAAGGCTCGCACGTGAGGTCATTTACCAACGGGCATATCAAAATGGCGACTACTGCCCTGCGCGCCAACCGCGGCCGTAGCTTTTTGACCATGCTTGGCGTGATTATTGGCGTGGCCTCTGTAATTACAGTGGTCGGAATTGGTGAGGGTGTAAAGCACCAGGTCAATGGCCAAATAAACCGGCTCGGCAAGGATGTGATAACAGTGCGCGCTAAGAATGTGAATGCCAGTGACAACCAGGGCCTCGGCCTACTCTCTAGCTTGACCATTACTACCCCGTTGCCCGAAAGTGACTATGGCACAATTTCCGCTACCCCAGGTATGAGCGAGACGGTACCGTTCGCGATTGCCGGCGGCCAAGTATCTGGTGACCAGACGCCGAGTGGCGAAGTGGTTATAGGTACTACGGACCAGATGCCCGATATCTTGAAGCAAGATATGGCTTACGGTGTATTTTTTAGCTCCGACGAAGCCGATTCAAATGTGGCAGTGCTTGGCGAGCGTGCGGCCATACGTTTATTTAACGAGAATGTGCCGCTGGGGCGTACCGTGTCGTTCCGCGGGCAGCAGTTTATAGTCCGCGGTGTACTTGATACATTCGAGGCTACGCCGTTTTCGGGCCAGGTGGATTTCAATGACGCGGTTTTTGTGCCCTACAAGGTCGCCCAGGACATGACCAGCCATACTGCGGCACTCTACGAGGTGTTGGCTAAACCCAATGACCCCAGGCAGACCGACCGTGTTGTGATGGCTGTACAGAGCCGCTTGCTTAAGTCGCATGGTGGCCAAGAGGACTTCAGCGTACTCAAATCGAGCCAGAGCTTAGCGGCTACCAACGCCATCCTGGACTTGCTAACACGGCTTATAAGCGGCATAGCGGCAATCTCGCTGCTAGTAGGCGGCGTGGGGATTATGAACGTCATGCTCGTGAGTGTAACCGAGCGTATGCGCGAGGTCGGTATTCGTAAGGCAGTTGGCGCTACAAACCGGCAGATACTCGTCCAGTTCCTTATAGAGGCAGCGGTGCTAAGTTTTGTAGGCGGCGTGATAGGCATAATTGTGGCTGGGCTTGGTAACCTGGTAATCCGCATAGCCACGAACCTACAGCCCCAGTTTAACTGGCGCGTCATACTGCTAGCTACGGGTGTTTCGGT
>DASSKV010000107.1:0-15121 GCA_035690125.1 Saccharimonadales bacterium (SeqCode)
GCAAATGGGCTGCCGGTCTTCCACGTATTACTCGTTTCAACATCCAGCCACCACCTATATGTAGCGGGGTTAGGATCGACAGATGCGGCCCGGGCCGCAGGGATAAAGCGTGTCTGCACGTCCTCTACCGCGCGGTTCCAGCCATACTGCCACGCGCAACCTAGCGAGTCGCTACCGTCACAATTGCCGTAAGGGTCGTTCGAAGTGTTACCCGCGGGGTCGGTATTGCTTTGGGGCCAGGACGCCGTACCAAGACCGCCTGGGTTGGCAGTGTTAACGTATACACCCGCCCTGGGCTGCTGTTGGGTGCCACTTGACTGCCATGCCCAGGTAAGCTGTTGGTTTAAGCAGTCATTGGTAGTAGTTGCAAGCCCGCCATTTACGCCTACGATGCCGAATGTCTGGGTAGTAGGAAGGGCTTTGCCGCACTGTGGGTACGACACGTCGTTGCCAAGCGGCGTAATCTTGGCGCTAGAAACCGGCTTTGCGGCAAACGCAGTTGCACCAAGCAATATGGCCACTGCCAATCCAAGCACACTACCCGTCGAAAATCTCTTGAACATACCTACAGTATAGCACTGGCATATGGCTGTATCGCAGCACTTGTGTCAAAGTAACACTTCTCATTGACAACCAACAACAGTTGGAAGATTATTAGTATACAAAGTATAGGAGGGTGCATGTGCTTACAGTGTGGATGCGGGTTGCCGTATGACGATATGGGCGAGCCGGATAAAAACCTAGTAGTAAATGACATAAAGAAATCCGTGGAGAGCGAGGCTGCCAAGGGCATAACAACCGAAGAAGCCATAAAGAATATCGTCGAGACCTGGAAAAAGGTAAAGGACGAAGACAAGCAGTACAAAGCTGCCTAAGGAGAAACTATGAACAAAACGGCCAAAGTGATTCTCTCACTAGTTGCTATAGCAGTTCTAGGCGTTGGGGGATACGCCGTGTTCCATAAAAACAATGTGTCTACAGTATCATCGAATATTCAGCCGACCAATGCAGCCGGCACTACGTCTTCAACACCAAACACTTCATCTATCGCTACCATTACGTTTACCGACAACGGTTTTAGCCCGGCCTTAATAACAGTGAAATCTGGTGATACTATCCGTATAACTAACCGATCGAGCCAGCCTATACAACTCGACTCCGACCCTCATCCTGCCCACACTGACGACACCGAGCTAAATGTCGGAACGGTAGACGCCGGCTCAAGCGAAACTTTTGTTCTAACAACAAAGGGTAATTGGGGCTACCACGACCACTTGAGCCCGGGCTTTACCGGTAGAATCAATGTCGAGTAAGCTGCCGGCCAAGGTATCACTCGTACTACTTTACTTAGCTGCACTGTGCTTGCCAGCATATGCGTTCTTTCACGACAGGGGCGGCACAGCATTTTTACATAGCCTGAACTATAGGGCCAGCCTACAGTTGCTGTTCCCGCTACTTGGGCTATATGCATTCACCTTCGTAGCATGGCAGGTACTCATAGCTACAAACCTACGTTGGCTGCGCCGGCTATGGCCTCGCATAATCCAGTTCCACCGCTTTGAAGGCTCGTTCGCGTTGCTTTTTGCGGTTGTGCATCCATCCTTCATATTTATTGGGTTTGGCTTAAGCAAGTACATACACTACAGCTTTGTTGCACCGCCACTCAGGTGGTGGCTAGTCCCTGCCTACGCTGGCCTAACTATCATGATTGCAACTGTACTAACCGCACATTTGGCCTGGGTTGGCCGCAATATACCATGGTGGCGCAAACTACACCGTTTAAACTACCTCGTTTTTGCATTAGTGTGGACCCATTCATGGTTCATTGGCAGTGACTTACGTACCCCCCTACTTAAGAGAATTTGGCTGACGTACCTGCTAGCGGTTATTATCTCGGCGGTGGCAAAATACTATCCCAAACTAAGGAGTTTAAGTCGCGAAAGGGGGCAAACCTATGCTTGAAACGACACAGGCAACCATTAAACGTGCCGGCAAAAAGCTCGGCCTAGACGACGCAACTATAGATGACATTTTGAAAACTGATGCCGAGCATGTATTTGAAATTGAAATGGCAGACGGCCAACGGTTCAAAGCTTACCGTGTACAGCACAGCAACAAGCGCGGTCCGTACAAAGGCGGCATTCGTTTCCACCCGGAAGTAAATAAAGACGAGGTGCAGGCACTGGCAACACTTATGAGTTTCAAAACCGCAATCGTTGGCTTGCCGTTAGGCGGTGGCAAAGGCGGGGTTAGCGTGAACCCACGCGAGCTTAGTCGCGAACAACTTGAAGAGCTTAGCCGCAAATACGTGCAATACCTGCATCCGCACATTGGCCCGGACAAGGATGTACCCGCACCAGACGTAAACACCGACCCGAGTATCATCGACTGGATGGTAGATGAATACGAAAAGATTACCGGCGACACTAGCGGCGCCAGCTTTACCGGCAAAAGCCTGTCCAAAGGTGGCAGCAAGGGCCGTGACAGCGCAACCGGCCGCGGCGGCGTGATAGTCCTGGCGGAAATACTCAAGCACTTTAAAGAAAGTGGGGAGCTTACCTATGCTGTCCAAGGCTTTGGGAATGTAGGCTCGTTCTTTGCAACCGTTGCTGCCCAAGACCACCCCGGCTGGAAGCTGGTTGCTGCCAGCGACTCTGCTGCCGCCGTGTATAGCCCTGATGGGTTAGATGCAAAAGACTTAGCCGGCTACAAGGCCGGGGGCAAACGTTTTGAGGACTATAAAAAAGATGGCGTGTCGGTTATAAGCAACGGCGACCTTATTGGCCTCAACGTGGATGTGCTGGTACTAGCTGCATTAGGCGATGCCGTAGATAACCACAACGTCGGAACAGTTAAAGCTAAATATATAGTCGAGATGGGCAATGGCCCGGTTAGCGACAACGCCTTCCCTGCCCTGGAAAAAGCTGGCAAAGTAGTCGTGCCGGACATACTGGCAAACGCCGGCGGGGTAATAGTAAGCTACCTTGAGTGGGAGCAAAACAAAGCCGGCGAGCACTGGGAACTAGGCAAAGTGAACGACAAGCTCAAAGACTACTTGCAAAACGCAACCAAGAACATACTCCAAGTAATGGAAGATAAGGATGTATCTTTGAAAGAAGCTGCGATTATGAAAGGCCTGCAGGAACTCAGTACCTAGTGATGGTGCTCGTGCATAACGGCATGGCCCTTGCCGCGGGCAATAAGCCAACGGTTTACCGGTACCGTAACCACAAACGCTACCGCCAGCGCCACCGCTAGGCTCGCCCAAAATAATGCCGTGGCGGGCCCGGCAGCCAAAGCGCCAGGAATAAGCAAGATAATGGCATTGTCTACAATTTCCATAGAAGATATAGATAGGGTGTCAGATGCCAGCGCTATTGGTACTGACTTTTTAAAGCCCATGTGCTTCAGCAGCGGCCTCATTGTAAACGCATAACCGAACAAAAACGCCAGTGGTATAGTTAGCGCTTCGGTTGCCCAATTGCTCCAGTTAAACCCGGAGCCTATGACTGTACCTAGTATTTCGCCAATGGCACAACCAGTAAGGCAATGGAGTGTCGCCTGTACGGCCATTTTAGTCAAACTGCTTGGTTCCATTAAGATTAATTATAGTCTCTATGGGACGTAAAATTGCTATACTATATTGAGCTATAAAAACAGGGGGAAGTAAGTGAAAAAGTTAGTCCGCTTTTTGCGACGGTACAAACTATTTAGCTTGGCTATTGCTGCCATAGTAGCCGGCTTGGTATTGGAGCTTTTTCACCAGCACCATACAGCTAACTGGGTGCTAGGCACCGTGGCGCTTATAGAAGCCGTTCCACTGTTTGCCGACATGTGGCAAGATGTGCGCAGCGGCGCATACGGCATAGACATACTTGCTATAACCGCTATTGTGGCAGCAGTACTTTTGCACCAGCAGTGGGCAGCTATAGTAGTAGCCGTTATGCTCACAGGCGGTGAAAGCCTAGAAGACTTTGCCGAGCACCGCGCCCGCCGCGAGCTGGATGCCCTGCTTAAACGCGCGCCGCAAATGGCGCATGTAATACGCTCGCGTAAGACCATAAACATAAAGGCCAGCGAAGTACGTATAGACGAGAAAATTATCGTGAGGCCAGGAGAACTAGTGCCAGCCGACGCCATAATACTCGAGGGTAGCGCCAGCTTCGACGAATCGTCCCTGACCGGTGAGAGCTTGCCGCAACCAAAACAAGTAGGCGAACAAATACTTAGCGGCTCCATAAACCTTGACGGCGAAATAACCGCCAAGACCCTGCACTCTGCGGCCGATAGCCAGTACCAGCAAATAATCAAGCTGGTAAAGAGCGCCGCAGCTGCCCAGGCCCCGTTCGTACGCCTCGCAGACCGCTACAGCATACCCTTTACCATCGCCGCGTATGTGATTGCCGGTGCGGTATGGTACATAAGCGGCAGCGCCCTCCGATTTTTGGAAGTCATAATAGTTGCCACGCCCTGCCCGCTTTTGCTTGCAGCGCCAATTGCCCTTATAAGCGGCATGAGCCGGGCAAGCAAGTACGGCATAATCGTAAAGACTGGTTCGGCAATGGAGCGCTTAGCCGAAGCCGAAACTATTGCGTTCGACAAGACAGGCACGCTCACGCTCGGGCACCCGCAGGTAGAAAGCATCACTACTTATGGCTCGTACACTAAGAACGATGTCTTGGCGTTTGCAGCCAGCTTGGAACAAGGTTCGAACCATGTCCTGGCAAGCGCCATTTTGGACGAAGCCGCAAAGAAAAAGGTACGGTACGTAAAAGCCAAGCACATAAAAGAAGTGTCGGGCCACGGGCTGGAAGCCCGTGTAAAGAACCAGGAAGTCCTAGTAGGCAGGCTGGGGTTAATGGAGAAAAATGTTGTAGCACTTCCGCCTGCCTTTAAAACGTCCGCCTTCAAACAAACTGCCGCCTATGTTGCGGTAGACGGCAAGCTCGCCGGCGTTATTACCTTTAAGGACGAGGTGCGGCCAGAGAGCAAGCGTACGCTAGAGCTCATAAAAAGGCTAGGCATCAAGCACAGCCTAATGGTTACCGGCGACAACGTCACTACTGCCAAACAAATAGCAAAAGAGCTTGGAATCAACGATGTGTATGCCGAAGCCTTGCCGGGCGAAAAGCTGCACACCATAGAGAAGGTTGTGAATA
This sequence comes from Saccharimonadales bacterium (SeqCode), assembly GCA_035690125.1. Classification (GTDB taxonomy): domain Bacteria; phylum Patescibacteriota; class Saccharimonadia; order Saccharimonadales; family UBA4665; genus DASSKV01. The sequence goes on from DASSKV010000107.1 coordinate 5,160, forward strand.
GGCCTGTAGTATTTGTAGGAGACGGCGTAAACGACGCCCCGGTACTTACGGCAGCCGATGTCGGCATAGCCCTGGGCGCCCGTGGTTCCACAGCTGCCAGCGAGTCAGCAGATATGGTCATAATGCTCGACGACATCAGCAAAGTAGCGACCGTCCTTTCAATAGCCAAGCGAACATTCAAGATAGCCCGTCAAAGCATCATGATAGGTATATTCATAAGCCTTGCGCTTATGGCCTTGTTTGCTACAGGCAAGTTCCCTCCCTTGCTCGGAGCCTTACTACAGGAAGTTGTAGACGTAATAGTAATCTTTAATGCCCTCCGTGCCCACCTCGGAGAAAAAATAGCCTAATGCCAAACGAGCAAGAAGAAATCTTGGACATTGTCGATGCCAACGACTCCGTCATAGGCCAAATACCTAGAACCGAGTACTACCGTACCGACACAAAGCCGGGCTACGTTAGGGCAGTCAACCTTTTCCTTATTAACTCAAGCGGTAAAATATGGGTTCCTCGCCGCGCAGCTTCACAAAAAATCAAACCGAATGCCCTGGATTTTAGTGCTGGCGGCCATGTATCAGCCGGTGAAACATATGAGCTATCTATGCTTCGGGAAGCGGAAGAAGAACTAGGAATTAAGATTAATCCAGACGAATTAAGAAACCTTGGCAGGTTAGTTCCAGAGGACTCTCCTGGCCGTCATTATTATTTTTGCGAATGCTTTGCATACTATTCAGACGAAGCACCACACTATACAGAACAGGAGTTCTCGGGTCACGAATGGCTACTACCCGAAGAGTTGCTAGCAAAAATCGAAAGCGGCGAAGACGCCAAGGAAAGCATCAAGGACGCTCTAAAGTTATTAATGGACTATCAGGCGGAGCGCATAGGCAACTAGCAGGGGGACGACTAAGTTATCTAGCCCTTGGTCCGCTATGTTCTCTAAAACCGTAGCACCTAGTGCAATACCTAAACAGGCTAGGGTTGAGATGGGTGTGCTGAATACTGCGATTCCTAAAAGTATTACATAGCTGCTAACCAAGAAAGTGCCAGTGCCTACAAGACTTTTGTGCGCCCCCATAACACTGTAGTCATTCCCTGTGCCGTACCGCGTACCTACCACAGCCGCCAGACCATCCGCCAAGCTCATGAACAGTAGCGCCACTGCATATACAGCGGGTTTGTCAGTAATAAACGTCGTCAATCCGACTGCAAGTGCAAAGTATACCTCCCCCAAGGTAGGGCGTGTAACGCTGTGTATGGCCTTAAAAATACCGAGGTACTTTGAAACAGCCACTCCTACCAGGAATGCTACGCTTAAAACCCGGATTGTATTCCAACTTAAAAAGTACGGCCAAAAAGCCACAAACGACCCTACCGAAATATGCACGAACTTTCGGCTAAGCTCATTGTGGACCTTGTGTTTGCGCCACCAAACTTCATTTGCAACCAACAGCACCGCAACAACAAACAATGTTAATAAAACAGCCATTAGCATTATTGTACGCCAGGCGTAGGGTTAAATATATAACTGCCCCTTTCGCACAACCTAGCTATAGTTGTAAAACGTAAAAGGAGCTATGGTATGGGTAATTACTTGGAAGATGCCGAGAAGCGTTTGGACGAGACAATAGAAGAATCAAAAGATGATAATGGAGAAGTGGAAGAATAAATGGGAGCACTAGACGGCATGGGCGAGCGGGCCAAAAAAACCGTAGACGAGTTTGCTGCCGAGCAAGAAGCCAAAGCGAAGGCAAAGAAAAAGGGCGAAGAATAGTAACGGCAAATCCGATTTCCTGGTAATAAAAGGTAAATTATCGTATAATCACCCCTGTCTTTTGCTGCTAAAAAGGGAAAAGAGCAGCCCGCCAAAATGTGAACCATTTTGCCGGCGCGACGAGAAAAACCGCAGGTTTGTCTCGTTGTGGCTTACGGGGTGTGGCGCAGTTGGTAGCGCGCAGCGTTCGGGACGCTGAGGTCGTCCGTTCAAGTCGGATCACCCCGACCACAAAAAAATCTGGGCTTTATACCCAATTTTTTATATCAAGCCATAGACAAATTTACCGTTAAATACACGTAACCTTAAACACTACATATACTGCTGTGCGGCGGGTCATAGGATATATATGTAGTGTTGCTTATAATAAGCCTATGCCAAACAACATTAGCCTAGCTGACTTCTTTACAACTCATGGAAGGCTGAACAGATATTCCAAGGGGCAAATCCTATACTCCCCAGGCGACACTAGGGACAATGTAATGTTAATTACTAAAGGCCTTGTAAAGATATACGACATAGACTCATTCACCAATGAGCGTACTGTTTCGATATTCGGCCCTAACCACCTACTCCCATTAGTATGGCTACTAAAGCACGAGAAAGATGTCCTGTTTTTTTATGAAGCAATGACAGATACGGAAACCTATGTCGTTGACTACCATAAGGTTATAGAATTTATACGGACACAGCCCGACTTACTCATGGGATTGCTAGACACCCTGACAAAAGCTTACATTAACCAAGACGCCCGGATATTTAATTTGCAACGGGCTAATATCCGCGAAAAGCTTGAGTTTGCATTGTTTTACTTGGCACACCGCCTAGGCACTATCGCGAATAATATTGCAGTGATACCTGTTGTCATTACACGGTCAGAAATAGCTAACTTGGCAGGCTCATCTAGGGAGTCAATATCGCGCGAGCTGAACAATATCACCGCCGCTGGCCTCATGTGGAAGAAAGACGGCAAGACATATATAGACCTCTCTAAAATGAAACAAGATTTCCATAAAGTTTATAGATAGGCTAGATAGAGGTCGCTACACTTCGTTTCGCTCCGCCGCTGCGGCATGCTCAGTGCAAGCACTTGCGCGCGTCCTCACTCTGCTGAACCTCCCGTTCGCTTTGCTCACTCTTTGGAGGTTCGAGAATACTCTAACCAAGTAAAAAGCCGGCAAAAGGCCGACACTTTACTTGGTCGGGGATAGAGGACTCGAACCTCCGACCTCGCGGTCCCAAACCGCGCGCGCTAGCCAACTGCGCCAATCCCCGAAGTAACAGAGGTAAATTATACTAGGTTTATCCTTTTCTAACAATAACAGCCAGATGGAACATGCTGCTGCTTGACAAGCATACAGTTACAGGAGTAATACTTAACAGTAAGTTTGCACTAAATAATACTGGGGAGAATATGAAAGAAATTGCCGAACAATTTGCGGCTATTAATTTGAGTGAGCTTTGTGGTGATGATACCGAACTTATTGACAAAGCTAACGAGCTTGATTTATTGGATTGCGATGAACTCAAGAAAACTGAAGTAGAACTTACATATAAGCACCTTTCTTCAGAGCTAGACGCAGCTGACCAACTCACCCTTCAAGCACTGAGCTATGTCCTGCTAAAAAAATATGTTACTAAGCAGCTGCCTTTAACCGATAGCCTTTTGATACCCCGGGCTGCCTAGTCCGCTACTATTTTAGTTTTTTAACACGCTGTTAATGGCTATCGCCGAAAGGGCTTTGCCGGTTGCCCCGTCGCTTTCTATAAGTAATGCGTTGAACTGTTTCGGCCCCTTTGTTTCCAGGATGTTTTTCGTCTGTTTGCCGTCACGCCAACGTGTGATAATAGCATCGTAGCTAACGCCAAGGCTTGAGTCTAGCGCACCGCACATGCCCACGTCCGTCATGTGCGCAGTACCGCCAGGCAGCACGCGTGCATCGGCTGTTGGTACATGCCAGTGGTCGCCTATTACCGCGGTCACGCGGCCATCAAGGTAGTGGCCTATCACTACTTTTTCACTACTAAAGTCACCGTGGAAGTTTACGACTGTAGCTATCTTTGAATTATCCTTTTCGGTCTCTAAAATGCTATCGACTATATGAAGCGGGTTGTCGACTTCTTTATCGGCATCACGCCCCACCACCTTGCCCAGCAGGCTTATGACAAGCACATTACCCTTGCTTGTTTTAGCGTATTTGTAACCAAACCCAGGCGTCCCTTTTATATAATTCGCGGGACGAATTATGGGCTGCGCCGGGTCATTGAATAGCTGCAAGGACTCCGCCTTCACTAACGAGTGGTTTCCGCCAGTAAAAAAGTCGACACCTGCCTTTTGCAGTCGCTTAAAGTCGGTAACTATAATACCCTTGCCCTCACTCACGTTCTCCGCCTGGGCAACGGCAAAATCAATTTTCTTTTCTTTCCGAAGTTTGGGTAGTACATTCTCGACAACTTCAATCCCCGCCTCGCCCATAACATCACCTATGTACAATATCGTCATCCTGTTATTGTACCCGATTATTAGGGGGCTACGACGTGAAAACAGTAGCCGTCCTGCGGCCGGCCCTCTGGAACACCTAGTCCCTGCAATACCGTTAGTAGCCGTTGGGCTTTTTCACGCCGTTCAATAAGCTCGATAGGCGTAGCATCAGGCACGTCTTGCGGACGCTCCCTGAAGTAGCCCGAACCATGGAATACGCGTGCCGGGTTATCGTCTCTCTTTTGCACTAAAAAGCCACGTTTGCCAATGTCCCAAGAGCCATCGGCACGCATGGGCATTGTAGCGGTCTTGGAAATAATCAGCCTACCAACTCTTTGCAGCACATACTCTTCGGCCCGCTTTTCCCGTCTCGAAAAATCGGCTCTATTTATCTCATCGTTAATTATGATGCGCATAATATTAGAACCGCGGTGCCGGTTATTCTCGGGAATAACCAGCACAGAGCGCGAAACAATACCTTCGGGGTACGCAATAAAGAATGCTGAGGGAGCTTCGGGGACTAGTAAGCGCGTTAGCTCGCCGTCCAAGCGGTTAAAGACTATTCTGCGCTCGTCCTTTTCTAACTTCAAGATTTCGCCCACATCTGGAGCAATTGTTGCGGTTAGGCTTTCAACCTGTTCAGATTGCCATGTATTAAAATCATGCTCTGCGGCCGACATATGTATTTTCCCTGCTAAATCGAACTATATATCCGCAGCAAGTTAAATGCAATAGTGTTTATGCTTACTTGGCAAACTCTATGGCGCGGGTTTCGCGGATGACGTTTACCTTTATGGTGCCAGGGTATTGCATGGTGCTTTCAATTTTTGTTGCAATGTCACGGGCCAGTTTAATAGCGGTGAGGTCATCTACTTGTTGCGGACGTACGAATACACGAACTTCGCGGCCGGCGCTTATAGCGTATGACTTTTCTATGCCAGGGAAGCCATTAGCTACGTTTTCTAGTTCGCGCATACGCTCGCCAAAGTTCTCGGCAGAGATGTTGCGCGCCCCTGGGCGGCTAGCGCTTATGGCATCGACTACTCTGATTATGAGCGCTTCTGTACTTGTAGCTTCTACGTCGTCATGGTGTTGTTCTGCAGCTAATGCCACCTCTTCGGGCGCACCGTATTTACGAAGCATTTCACCGCTTATGTGGTGGTGCTTGCCTTCCATTTTGTGGGTCAGCGCCTTGCCTAGATCATGTACTAGCGCTGCATACTTGGCGGTCTTGACGTTTGCGCCAACCTCTTCGGCAATCATGCCGGCTATGTGCGCCATTTCGGTAGAGTGCTTGAGCACGTTCTGTCCGTAGCTGGTACGGTACTTAAGCTCACCGAGTAAGTGCAAAATCTCTTTTGGTATACCGATAATGCCTACTTCACGGGCGGCGTCTTCACCGGCACGTACCACGTCTTTTTCAACGTTCTTCTGGGCCTTTTCGACAACTTCTTCTATGCGGCCTGGGTGTATACGGCCATCCTTCATGAGCATCTCAAAAGCTTGGCGTGCTACTTCGCGGCGTACGGGGTCAAAGCTACTGAGCACTACGTAACCGGGCGTGTCGTCGACCATTATGTCTACGCCAGTCGCACGCTGCAGGGCCTGGATATTGCGGCCTTCCTTACCAATAATACGGCCTTTCATTTCTTCGTCTTCCAACTTTACGCTAGTGATAGTACGTTCCGCCGTAACCTCACTACTCATTCGCTCCATAGCGGTCGTAATGATAAGTGCAGCCTGTTCTTCTGCGTTTTCACGGGCCTCATTTTGCAACTTGTTCACGAGCCCCAATAAGTCATTCTTTATATCGCGCTCTGTCATCTGCATGAGCTTTTCGGCGGCTTCGGCTTTGGTCAGCTTGGCAACCTTTTCTAGTTTTTCTTGCTGCTTAGTGCGGATGTCGCGGATTTCATCCTTGAGCTTTTCTACTTCATCTTCACTGGCGCGCAGCTTTTCGGTGCGCTTGTCTAGCTCGTCGAGCTTTTTGTCCAGCGATTCCTCCCGCTGGACTAGACGGTTCTCCAGGTCCTTTAGTTCTTTGCGACGGTTTTGCTCTTCACGGCGGGTTTCTTCTGCCAACTTATTGGCGTCTTCGCGGGCTTTGGTTACTACCTTTTCGGCTTCGCGCTCGGCCTTTAGCTTTTCCTTTTCGGCCTGCGCTTCGGCAGAGCCAATACGGCGTTTAGTAACGACTTGGTTCGCACCAAAGCCAACCAGCAGCCCTACTACAGCAAGCACTGCTTCAATCATAGTGGTCCTTTCTATCGGCAGATACCGTGAACGACATCGCTATCACTTCTCTAGTCGTTACCTGTACCTGGAAATCGAGTTAAATTAAGTAAACTGTGAGGAAGGTTAACGTCTCTCAAACGTAATCTTCTACCTAAAATATACTTTTTAAAACAAATGTGGTCAATGCTTTGGTTTTGTTATATGAGGCTCAGAACCGTAGTCCGGCACAACAATGCGTTCATTTATACCGTTTGCCAGTTTTGCTATACCCGTCACTACCCAGTCATTGCCCTTCGTTGAGACAATTGGTATTTGTAACGAATTTGCTAGCGCGTTAGCGACTGACACTCCTATGCGGAGCCCCGTAAAACTTCCCGGCCCTCTAAAAATAACAATGCCTTGAACTTCTGGTATATCTTTGCCATTTGTTACCAGCAGATCTTGTATCTGGGCATGGATTGTCTCTGCCAGTTCACGGTGGGCAAGCCATTTTTCATATGATAGCTGCTTTTCGTTTTCAAACAGCCCAAGTTCCGCTTCTGGCTTATCAGTGCGTACAGTTAAAATTAACATGTTAATCTTTAACCTCTAACTCAAGGTATTTGCGGTTTTCTGGGTAGCTTAATTCAATCTCTCTGCTCTCTTCGCCAGTTGCCCGAATATGCACCGTTAGCTTATCTGCAGGCAACACATCCTCCACTATGTTTGCCCATTCCACGACAGTTACTGCTTGGGGGTCTTCTAATATCTCTGCAAGCTCATTGCGTAATATTCCTGGCTCTCTTAAGCGATAAAAATCAAAGTGGTGCAGTGTTAGCTTATTTGCCTGGTACTCATTACTTAGCGTAAAGCTCGGGCTACTAACCTTGTCTTTACTTCCTACTCCGCGGGCCAGGCCACGTACGAAGGTCGTCTTGCCTCCGCCCAGGTCACTCACCAACTCTATGGCTTCGCCACCCCTAAGCTTCCGCCCGAGCTGCTCGCCGAGCTGCTCGGTTTGAAGCGCGCTGGTGGAAATAATTTTGGATGTCAACTCTGTACTCATATACTCCATATAGTATAGCGGCCACACCTATCGCCGCCAAAGTCCACGGGTGGATAGGTGTTGTCTGCGAAGCATCCGGGGCAACGCCCGGCTGGCTTGTACCGGCCGAAGCGGCTAGCTTCTTGGCAGGTTTTTTGGTTGTTTTAGTGCTGGGCTTTTTAGCAGGTTTTTTGGTCGTGCTTACACCCATAACCTTGGCCTTGCTTTTAGCAGCAACGGGAGGTGCCGCCGTTTTAGACGACCCAGCTACTAGGGGTACCGTAAATACGTTGCCGGCTCCGGGCGTAGGCGTTGTTGTCCAACTCCAAGTACTGCCATCCCATGCCCAGGCCTGGCCTTCCGAAGCCGTGGTATAGGCGGCGCTCTCGCTAACCACTTCATTGTCGGCGGACAATAAACGTACCTGGCTACCGCCATTTGCCAGTGCGACTTTAGTAAGCGAAGAGAAGAATGCGGTGTAGCTCTGCGGCGGCAGGGACGCGCCTTCGCTAAAAGTAAAGTCATGCAGCGTGGATGTTCCAGCTTCGAGTGTATAACCTGTCAGGTCAAAAGTTGTTGTATTGGGGTTATAAAGCTCTACGTATTCATTGTCGGTATCGTTTTGCGGAGCAGCAGGGTTAGGCAATAGCTCGGTGATTACCGGTTCCGCTTGTGCAGCCCTATCTGCAGGAGTAGCCGGTGGCGTACCTGTATCTTGGGAGTCTGTGGCGGTGCCATCGGCTGGATTGCCACTTGCACTTGTGTCGTCGGCGTTGGATTGGGCCGGGTCTTGTACTACTTCGGGGGCCGCCCATGCATCCTTTGGTGAAAGCTGTGTTTCTGGTGCAAAGGCAGCAAGCGAGCCATCTTCTTGGACATACTGGCCATCTTCGTTTGGCAAACGCTGTAAGCTTCCGCTAGCTGTTGGTGTAGCAAGCACCCCATCGGGCAACAATTGCCCGTCGGTTGGCTTTTGCCACACTACCCGGTCATGGGCGGTAACAACACTGCTTGTCGCGTCTACCAGCTGCAAACCGCCGCCGGTATCGCTTAAGCGGGCGGTATATGTTTGGTCAGGGTCTATGCCGCCGGGTTTATAAACTGTGGTTACAGCATTCTGGACTTGCGCGCTACTAAGCAAAAAATAGTCATGCGCCGCGATTACACCACCCAGCGACACCGTGGCACTCGGCTTAGTCCAGTCTGGTGCGCCGCTGGCCGTACTTGTCGAGCTAAAGAATTGCAGCTTCCAGAGGTCTTTGCCACCGTTTGCAAGGTCCGCAAAGTCGACGTCATGGTCTGTGTTGTTATAAATTTCTATAAATTCTTCGCTAGCTGTAGTGCTGGTGGTTTGTAACTCGGTTATAAAAACATCTGGGCTGTTCGTAACCGATAGTGTTGTTGCTGTCAGAGCAGCCGCAAGTGACGGCCATACGCCCAGAATTAACGCAGTTGTAACCACGCTCCCCACCCTCACTACTCTTGGGGCCCGAGACATATTGCACCGGATTGTAGGCGTAGAAAACAGCCATTGCAAGCAGCAGCATTTTAGAAATGTAAAAATTACAGTACTGTGATTTATCAAACAGCCGTATCAGCTAGCAAGTATATAATTAGACTTATGCTACAGCTAAGTGCAGACCTTCTTAATAAATCCGTCATGAGCCTTCGGACCGGAACACCCGTAGCGACGGTCACCAGACCTATTTTCAACCCTAACAATCTTAAGATAGAAGGTTTTTATTGCGAAGATGTATTCGACAAAAAAGAGTTAGTCCTGCTGTACCAGGATATCCGCGAAATTATGCCGCAGGGCTATGTCATAAACGACCATGACGTACTCGCCGAAGAGGATGAGCTTGTACGGCTAAAGGAAATACTGAAGCTAAACTTTGAGCTGGTAGGCAAGCAAGTCGAGACCATTTCCAAGGAAAAGGTAGGCAAGGTAACAGATTACGCTGTAGAAACAGAAACTATGTTCGTACAGAAGCTATATGTCAGCCAGTCCATACTAAAAAGCCTGACAGGCGGCAGCTTAAGCATAGACCGCACCCAAATAAACGAAATAACCCCGCGCCGCATAATTATTAACGACCTTGTAGATAAAGCTACCGTCCCAGCACCCGCAACGGCGTAAGTCCACCTCTAAGCCATACCTCCATGCGGGACTCCGGTTAGTCTTCAGATTCTTGGTTCAGGGCCCGTTTAATGTCGTCGTAATTAAAGCCTTGTCGGGCCAAGTACTGCATGAGCTTGAGATCATCTAGGTACTTTGTTTGCTTGCGTTTTCTAGCAACTATGGCGGCCAAGGCAGTTTGCTCATCTTCATACTCATTACCTACTGCTTGCTCAATAACATCGCCGGCGACATGTTTTTTACGGAGTTCGGTTATAAGCTTACGCTTAGAGGTAGGACGGAGCAGGCGGCGGTCGTTAACAAACATCTC
>DASSKV010000108.1:0-12708 GCA_035690125.1 Saccharimonadales bacterium (SeqCode)
GAAGCGTGAAGATACACCAAATGCTGAGGCATGGGCGGGGATTGGATGGGTGCAAGATAAGGAATCGGGGCGCGGGCTATTCGTTGAACATGAAGGTGAGAGTGAGCAGCAAGTCCGCCGTGACATACAACAGAGCCTAGAAGCGCTTATGGCTACGCGCAACGTTGACTTCGGTAAAATCAACATGCAGGTTATCGGCAAAACATGCACCCACCATCCCGTGTGTGCAATGGTCGTGGCTGTTTATCAAGCAAGCGACTGGGAAAACCAACCTCACCTGATGGGTTAAGGCATGACTGAATTCACATCTGATTTTAATGAACTTGCTACCGGACAAGAAACCTTCACAGAGCCATTAGCAGTTATACCTGTCGAAGAGTTGGTTGAAGGCACGGGGCGTATGGCTAAATACTGGGCTACAGTCAAGCGGACAGGACAATGGGCGCTAGTGGCGACCGAGCTCTTGCCTACGAACGAAGTATTAAGAGGCGGACTATTCGCTGCCGGTGAAATCATATCTAGAAGCCCTGCTATGGGGGCTGCTACTATTGGGCTTTCAACTTTTGTGCTTGAAGCTGCAGGCGGTTTGGCCGCTGCTGGCCTGATAGATACGGAAAAGGGTAAGAACCTATTCGAAGTTATCAACCAAAAAAGCCAGCAGGTTCGACTGCCCATGACCCAAAAATTTATCAAGCTTCCGTCTGAAGTGAGCAATGTGTCTAAAGTGGGCTGGACATTTATGGGCGGAACCGTAGTAGGTATGGGTATAGAACAGCGTGAGAATCCATCGCGCAGCCTTGAACGTAACCGCAGATATAGCCTGCTCACATCTGCTTGGTTGGCGGGCATAACCGCAGTCGCTGGCGCGCTTGCCTCCGAAGGTATAAATGTGGGGCTGAATGACCCTAAGAAAGGTAGTTTATTAGCGCTTGGCCTAGTAGGTACTGTAGCTGCGGGACGTTGGATAAAACGTAGGTTCGTTAGAAATAAGAAAGATACCCTGCCTAAGGCGGGCTAATAGAAGGAATAGCAAGATGGCTAAGATTAAACAATCTCCCAACAAATCCTCTGGTAGTACCGAGCAAAAGCTAGTGCCAGATATCAGTCCTGAGCTGAAGGCACAAATAACACATATTGGCGAAACGGCTGTTTTGGAATGGCACGACAAGGACCCAATCCATGGATGCACGTATGATCTTATCCACGACGAGAAGCGTTTGGCTGCTGCGGCCGAAATGGAATTAAGGGTCTGGCAGGAGCAAGGTTTTGGTGACCTGGATGAATACGCACAGCATATAAAGCATTCAAGGACATTTGCCGCTTTTAACGGCAAAGAATGTGTGGGTGTGGGACGCCTTTTTGCTGCTTCTGAGGCTGGCTTGCCGCCTTTTGTTACATCCATGCCTTTTTATGAGCAAGACGTGCGTACGGCTTTAAATGGAGAATGTGAACAAGGCTTAGCTGAAGAGTTTGGGACCGTCGCCGTATCCGAGAGTCTGCGAGACGGGATAGTATTTACGCATATAGCACGGCTAAGCTACCGTGATGCGCGTGCCCGAGGCGTAAAAACGTGGGGAATTATCCGTGAGCCTGAGCTTGTTGCGAAGTGGAACGAACACTACGGTTTTACATTCAAGCAAGTAGGAGAGTCTATAGATTACCAAGGGGGCATGTGCGCGGCGCACATAATGGATCTTGATGAAGTGGACCGCAATATGAGCCAGAAATTCCCTGAAATATACGATTGGTTTGTTAACCAGCCCCTAGACGCATAATGCTTATACTTCCAGTATAATATTATGCAAATGCTAAATATTATACTGGCACTCTGCGGTCTAATCCTTTTTGTACTGTCTTTAGTGGTTCTTTATAGCAATTCAAAATCGCCCGTGAATAGATGGCTGGGCGGTTTTACCTTGAGTGGTCTTATCTGGTTGCTGGCAAACCTATTCGCTAACTTATCGCAATCTGGGTATGCAAACCTCCTTTTTTCACGGCTGACTCTTATCGGTGCCTCTTTAGTGCCACTTACGTATTTGATGTTCTGTTTTAACTTTACGGGAAAGGCCAAAAATATTGGGAGTTGGACATACGCCACAATATTTTTGCCTATCATGGCTCTGTTAGCGCTAACGCCTACCTCGCTCAATATTAAAAGCGTGTTAAACAACGGGGGTATTCAACCGGGCATTGCATATCTATTCTTGCTGGCCATCTTGGCGGTGTACTTTACAATAGACATCCGTCTTCTTGTTAGGGAGTACCGAGAGGCCAAACAAACGCGTCGACAGCAGCTATATTACATATTGCTTGGTACGGGCATGACGGTTGTTCCAGGAGTTCTGCTGAGTGGAATACTACCTGTTTTGGGTGTTTACGGGGGGCTTCCTTATGGCCCAGCGGTAGTAATTTTCTTCTCAGTGTTTACATCTATAGCTATAGTGCGTCACCGCCTGCTGGATGTAAGGCTTATTGTTGCGCGCTCGCTTGCGTACACCTTTTCACTCCTGAGTCTCGGTGCCATATTCACAGCAGTGGCATTCAGTATCACAGGATTGTTGTTTAACGGAGACAAATTAAGCACATCTGCAACACGATTGGTATATACCGTTTTGGCCATTGCCCTGGCATATGTTTTTCCGTTTTTGAAACGATTTTTTGACGAAATTACTCGGAAGGTTTTCTACAGGGATGCATATGATACTCAGTCGTTCTTAGACGGGTTCAATAAGGTGCTGGTTGCTACGTATGAACTTGTTCCGTTGCTACGTAAAAGCGCGGTGATTATTGGTGACAACTTAAAACCTACGTACACAGTGTTTGGAATCAAGGAAACGCAGAATGTGCCTAGACGCATTTTAGGAACCGCTTCAGCACCTAAGTTTACTGATAAGGACATCGCGTTTGTAAGAAGTGTAACGCCCAAAATGCGTCGGAAGCTGATTGTAGTAGATGAGCTGGAAGAAAAATATAGCGAACTTCAGAAGGTGCTGCAGGCAAACAATATTGCCGTAATAGTACGCTTGGCGTCGGCTACAAATGAAGAGGGGATTGGTTACCTGGTTCTGGGGCCGAAGAAGAGCGGAAATTTGTACAGTAGCCAAGACCTTAAAAACATTGAGATTATTGCTAACGAGCTGGTCATAGCCATACAGAACGCGCTACGGTTTGAAGAGATAGCTAACTTTAACCTTACACTGCAGGGTAAAGTGGACGAGGCAACTAAGAAGCTTCGAGGTGCAAATGAACGGTTGAAGGAGTTGGACGAGACAAAGGACGACTTTATAAGTATGGCTAGCCACCAGCTGCGCACGCCTTTGACCTCCGTAAAGGGCTACATAAGCATGGTGTTGGAAGGTGATGCTGGCACACTCAATACTACGCAGAAGAAACTGCTGGAGCAATCGTTCTATAGTAGCCAACGCATGGTGTTCCTTATAGCTGACCTGCTGAATGTGTCGCGCCTAAAGACAGGCAAGTTCGTCATAGAGCCGGCTCCGGTCAACTTGGCGGATATGGTCGAAGAGGAAGTAGAGCAGCTTCAGAAGGGCGCAGCCAGCAAAGAGCTAACACTTACGTACGAAAAGCCAAAAGAGTTCCCGGCGCTCATGCTGGACGAAACCAAAACACGCCAGGTGGTCATGAACTTCATAGACAACGCCATATACTACACGCCGCAGGGAGGCCACATCCGGGTCGAACTAACCGAAACGCCTGCATCAGTGGAAATGCGGGTGTCCGACGACGGCATAGGCGTGCCTAAACACGAACAACACCACCTGTTTACGAAGTTCTACCGCGCAGGCAATGCCCGCAAGGCCCGTCCAGATGGCACTGGCCTAGGCTTGTTTATGGCTAAAAAGGTTGTTGTAGCCCAGGGCGGGGCGATTATATTCGAAAGCGAGGAAGGCAAAGGGAGTACATTTGGGTTCGTATTTAGCAAGTCTAAGCTAGCTCCTACCTCTGTTAATAAGCCAAAAGGTGCCAAAACGCTTACGTCTATTGCCAAAAAGCCATAATGCTTGTGTTATTATTGACATTTCTCTGTAGTTGTGGTACTATGTAGCTCAGTCCATAAGGTGTTTGGTGGAAACCCCTGGGTGGCGTAATTTAACAATTCAGACAAAGCTAATTGTTAAAACATGGTTTTACATGATTGGAACATTTCGGGCGTAAAGCTCTGCTCCTCACTCTGCCGTACCTAAAAGTACGTCTGCGTTCCGGTGCTCGCTTTCTATCCCGAACTGCACTCACTCGTGAAAAACCAACCTATAATTAGCAAACTAGATAGATACGGTTCTTTAAGACCGCTTGAGTGCTTCGGTGCTCGCGGACTTACAGACCGACCATCAACTACTACCAACATTACCTTCCTTGGAGGGTGGCTTATTGCAAATGATTATTCGTTTGCAGCAAGTCACCCTCTGGGATGACATAGCTAGGAAATTCCTAGCACACTGGCATCCCACTAAAGGAGGGCGCCATGTTTTCGGAACAAAGTCCATACCCCGTCGAGTCGCTACGAGAGGAGAACTCATGAACACGCGGCTCAAGAGCGCAATGGCGGCTGTCATCATGACGGCTAGCACGCTCACGGTTGGAGTCGCGACGAGCGGCTCTACGGCACCAGCGTTCGCAAGCGCGAACGGTCAGTGCGGCGGACCGGCTACGACAGTTTCGACCCTCATGACCCACTGGAAGCACGAACGTGTGACCAGCCAAGTCGCAAAGGTCGAGCAGAAGTACGCCGGCTTCAAGCCCATCGACCAGTCGTTCAAGGCATGGATGAACGAGCGTGTCATCACGGCACCGTTGACGGCGGCACAAAGCCCGCTCGACTTCGGTTGCCGCAATGGCCGCCTGTTCGGTGTCGGGACACGTGTGCTCGCCAAGGGCCACCGTGTGTTCATTGCACTTCCGGCCAAGTACTCCAAGGCCGATGTGCAAGGGACGTGGTGCAGTGGGTGCAGGCGCATCAGGGTGTACGTCGCAATTGTGGCGGACACTGGGTGCTCCAACCCGCGCGCACGGCATGTGTACGTCTACATCTGGATCAAGCCCCACAAGGCTCCGACCCCGACCCCGACGCCCACACCAACCCCAACGCCAACGGCGACACCAACCCCGACGCCTACGCCAACGCCGAGTAACACGCCGACCCCGACGCCAACCCCGTCGCAGTCGACAACCCCGCCTCCGTCGCACTTCACGCAAGTTTCGTGCACCGGATTCGAGGAAATCTCTGGCGGAGGCAGCTTCCTCGTGAAGTGTGACGTCGCGGACGACAACGGAGCGCCAATCGCTCTCGATGCCCATAGCAAGGACAACAACTCGTATGTGAGCGGCATTAACTGCTACTCCCAAGGCGGGACGTCTTCTTGTCAGGGCAACGGGACATTCGAGTTCCGTGTCAACGGTGTCAACGACGGTTCGACCGTACTGATGTCAACTGTGGAGGTCGTAGCCTCTGCCAATGGCGTACCCTCGCCTACGCAGGACTACACGTTCAAGGTTGACCCGTCAGCAGGAGGTTTCTAGCCAGGTAGTGGCTGATGGTGCGGGGCACGCATTACGGAAGATGACTTCGTCATCGTCTAGTGTCCCGCACTGTCGGCTGCCTTTGGTAGTGTTTCGCTTTCGAGCGAGCCACATAAACCCAGAAGCAGCCGACAGTAACAACCCCCTATTAAAGACCGGTATCTATCTAGTTTGCCCTCACCAAACTAACTATTAATTAAGAAGGAGGACATAATGTCTAAGCTTTCTAAGATTGCTGCTACAGTGGCAATAGCTCCAGCTCTTCTGCTTTCTGGTACGGCTTTAGCCTATGGCCAGGTAGAACAGGGCGACATCTATCGCGTAAAGGACCTTACAACCAACGGCACCTTTGCAGATACTATCAACTCTGTCTGTGGTGACACGGTACAGTTTCGTGTTCGCGTCCACAACGGTGGTCCGGACACTTTAACAAACGTAAAGGTTGCTGCTACCTTGAACAGTGCTTCGTCTACAAGCCACGGTTCACAGGCTAGCATTACAGCCGACAACGCAATCGACAATATGACGGTTACAGCTAACGCCGGTGTTAACACCGACAAGGCTACAACCGCCGATTACGTCAGTGGTTCAACCCAGCTGCTTAACTACAGCGCTACCCCTGGTGGCGAAAGTGTACTTAGGAATCTGCCTGACGGCATCCTTAATGGAGGTGTCAATATTGGTAGTGTTGGTCCTTTGACCGCTGACACTGAGGAAGTTCAGTTCCAAGCTAAGCTAAACTGTACTACTCCAACTCCGAACAAGATCCAGGTTTGTGCACTCGATACTAAGCAAATCGTGACCATTAATGAGAGCGATTTTGATAGTAGCAAGTACACCAAGGACTTGACGAAGTGTCAGGCTGCCCCAACCACACTGGTTAACACTGGTGCTGGTGATGTAGCCGGCCTGTTCGCAGCTGTTGCTGTGGCTGGTGCCTTTGGTTACCGCCTGTTCCTAGGCCGTCGCCTGTCTCGCCAGTAATACTGACGAGCCAAGACTGACCGCTCACCGAAAATCCCCTCTGGGTTCGCCTGGAGGGGATTTTTGTTAGTTAAACAACAGGTTTGTAAAATTATCCACTGACTAGTGCAGTTAGTGCGTGCCATTATCAGTACAATACAAAACCTGAGTGGGCAACAAGGAGGTATACTGTGCGACGACCAAGGACGCGTAAATTCCGGTTAATTATCCGAAGGGCGATAGCCAGCGCGGCAGTCTTGCCGTTGCTCATGTTTCCTACAATGGCTGGTGCCCTGTCAGCGGGCGGCGACAAAACAGTGAACTGCGACGACAACGCCGTGCTGTACTGCGGCGCGCTCAGTAGCGACAACCTTATACACAAGTATGACAATGGCGACGGTAAGAACAGTGCCCAGAGCATCCATGACATATATAGTTATACTAAGTTTGGTATTACCAGCACCGAAGTCCACGCCATAGGTTCGACTGCGGTTGCCGGCACCGTTACCAAGACGGGCAATGTCATAGTCGGCGGCAAAGTGGTAGCTACAAATGCCATGACTGCCGGCCGGCAGCAGCTTTCGGGTGGCACCAAAACTTCCTCCGGAGGCACAACCTTTTATGTCCGGTCGCCCAGCGTTTCGTTTACCCAGGATACGCTCGATGCCTACGTGGTTATGAAAAACGGAGCCTTTCAGTTTGCCATACTCAGCAGTTGCGGTAACCCGGTTGCTGCCACACCAGTTAAACCAAAGACTACTACGCCTCCGCCTGCTCAGCAGCCACAGCCGCAACCCCCTGTATGTACAAACTTCGACATAGCCCCGACAGGCGACACTAGGACCATCAAGGTCACTGCGTTTAGCTACAATGCCAATGGCGCGATGTTCAAGAGCGCTACCATAGATTGGGGCGACCAAGCCAAAGCGACCCTAAACGACACAAACCAAGTTGTCTGGCAGACGCACCAGTATGCCCAGGATACAACGTACCAGGTAGGGGTAGTAATAACGTTTAGCCAGAACGGACAAGACGTGCAAACGGCTCCAGTTGCCGCTTGCGAAAAGAAAGTGGAGTTTAAGCCGGCAGCCCAGCCACAAGTAGTAACCGTAGCTTTCACACAGCCGGCACCACCTGCTGCTTTGCCCAATACTGGGCCGGGGACAGTTGCTGAAGTATTTGTGGCAGTAAGTGCTGCTGGAACTATCGGTTACTATTGGTTTGCACGCCGCCGTTTGAACTAACAGGGAACAAGTGTTTGCATAAAAGGCAAAGCTGTGGATAAACACTAGCATTGTTGTAAAAAGTATGCTATAAACAAAGCAGTTTAAAGAGCACTGACTGACCGCTCACATAGACAACTCTCCTCACATAAAATCCCCCGGATACTAATAGCGGGGGATTTTTATATAAGTAATAAAATCAGATGGTGATCCCAAGGGGAATCGAACCCCTGTTGCCGGGATGAAAACCCGGTGTCCTAACCGCTAGACGATGGGACCACCAGCTGACTTTATTCCGGTAAATAATACCATAACAGGGGCGGAAATAAAACTATCCTCTTGACAGTGGCAGGGTTCAAACCGATAATCACAAGCAATATAACAATACCGAAAGGAATGAAATGAAGCTACGCAAATTAAACCAACTTGGGGTAGCCCACTATATATTACCTGCCCTTGTTGTTATAAGTGTTGGAGCCGTAGGTGTAGCTGTGTTAAAGGAATCGCATGCCGCTACAACTGGCGTAACAAATAGTGCTGTTCTTGACTCTACATACGCGCAGGGTGCTTCAGCTGCCCAGTCGAGCGTGCCGTATTCTTTTGTTGGTTATAAAACAGTAAACTACCTAGCGCCCGGCCAAGCACTATCTTATACGCAAGGCATAAAGGGAAACGTTACCGCTTGCTACGAAGTGTACGTATCACAGCCGAAGTCCGGTACCGCAACTGCAACTGTTGAGTTTGCCAATAATAATAACTACTTAACTACTAACCTAAGCTCGTCAACAACTAGCAACCTGCAAGAGGTATGTGTATCACCAGGTAGAAAAGCTAACCCCGGGTTTTCGGTTAAGAACCTTACACCGCTCACACAAAATACTAACATTGAAGTTTACCAAGCAACGCTCAAGTGGTAGCAAGGTTAGCGCATAGGAAGTAGCCTATTTCGCGCCACATCCAGTAATTTTACTGTTTCAGTTCAGAGGTGCACCATATATACTAATAAGTAACGTGCTAATACTTATGAGTGGGAAAGCTTAATGCAATTAACAGACACTGCACCTGAGGTGCCGCTAGAAAACTTTAAGCGTACCAAAATTATCGCGACTGTCGGGCCCTCTACCGATAGTTACAAGGCTATAACCGGGCTTATTGCCAGCGGTGCGAACGCTATACGCCTCAACTTCAGCCATGGTTCGCACGAGGAGCGCACCCAACAGATAGAATGGATACGCAAGGCCAGTAGGCAGCTCGGCAAGCCGGTTGCAATAATCCAAGACTTACAGGGGCCAAAAATCCGGCTTGGGGATTTCGACGGCATAGTCAATGTGCGTACCGGACAGAGCATAACGCTCAAGTACAATGCCGATTATGCAAAAACTGGGCACCTGCCTACGCAGTACGACCTCAGTAAGAAAGTTAAACGTGGCGAACAGTTGTATCTATATGACGGTAAGGTGCGCACCACGGTTTCGACGGTAAAAGACGGTGTAGTGTACGCAAAAGTCGAAAACGACGGAATCCTTATAAAGCGCAAGGGTATAAACCTGCCAGATACCGACTTTGGCGGCGACACCATAACAGCCAAGGACCGTGCTGACCTGGTGTACGGTTCGTCGCAGGACATAGACTATGTAGCCCAGAGCTTCGTCCAAAGCGCCGAGGACGTACGTAACATGCGCAAACTGCTGCGTTCACTAGGCATGAATGCCAAGATTATAGCCAAATTTGAAACCAAAGCCGCCATCGACCATATGCAGGAGATAGTGGATGAGACTGATGCGCTCATGATTGCCCGAGGAGATTTGGCCGTCGAGGCCATGCCAGAGCAAGTGCCAATAGTGCAGCGCCAGCTGATAGGCTTGTGCCAGCAGCAAGCCAAACCGGTCATAGTGGCTACCCAAATGCTGTTTAGTATGACCGAGGCGCCGGAACCAACCCGCGCAGAAGTTTCAGATGTCGCCACAGCCGTTATCCTTGGTGCTGACTGCGTTATGTTAAGTGATGAAACCGCCAACGGCAACTACCCTATTGAGGCCGTTGCGGTCATGAAGCGGGTTATCCTGTATACCGAGGCACACTCTCCTTTGAACGTAACGTACCCAGCGCACCAAGACCACGGTAGGCAAGAGTCCATAAGCAAGGCAGTTATAAGCCTCGCAGAGAACATTGAGGCAAAGGCTATTGTCGCTGAAACTAAGTCGGGCGCAACGGCACTGCAAATAGCTTCCCAGCGCAGCACAATACCGCTTATAGCGGTTACCAATGATATCCGTACTGCCCAGCAGCTGGCCATAGTATACGACGTAAAAAGTTACGTAAGGCCTGTAGACCCGCTCGCCGCCCAAAAACTGACTGACTGGTTACGTAAAAACAAGGTGCTGAACAAAGGCGATGTCGTAGTGACGGCTTCCGGCCAATACCCTGGAGTGGTGGGAACGACTGATACAATAAAGGTAAGAGTATTGGAATAGACGGAAACGGGTGGGATGTTTACCAAACAAACAATCAAAGATATAGACTTGCACGGCAAAAAGGTGTTGCTGCGGGCTGATTATAATGTGCCTGTAGAAGACGGTAAAATTACCGATGATTACCGTTTAAAGCAGTCGCTGCCCACGGTTGAATATTTGCTAAGCCACGGTGCCAAAGTTATCATTTGCTCCCACCTGGGTAGGCCGACGGGGCCTGGCGACACAGCAAACAGCTTGTTCCCTGTAGCCAAGCGTCTGCACGAGCTACTAGGCCGCGAAGTCGAGTTCGTCCCTGACTGTATAGGTGAACGGGCAGAAAAAGCAGCAAAGAGCCTGCAGAACGGCCAGGTGTTGTTGCTGGAAAACCTGCGCTTCCACCCGCAGGAAGAAAAGAATGATGCTGAGTTTGCCAAAAAGCTAGCCAGCCTAGCCGATGTGTTCGTGCAAGACGGGTTTGGCGTGGTGCACCGCGCACATGCCAGTACCGAAGCCATTACGCGTTACTTGCCGAGTGTAGCTGGTCTGCTGCTGGAAAAAGAAGTCGATACTATTACTAACGTCATGCAAAACCCCGAACGGCCATTGGCTGCCATAGTTGGCGGTGCCAAAATCGCTGACAAAATAGACATTTTGCACCGTTTTATAGAACTGGCCGACTTTGTGGCTGTGGGTGGGGCTATGGCCAACACTTTTCTGGCTGCCGAGGGCATAGACATAGCACATAGCTTATATGACAAAGCTGACTTGCCAGTAGCTAAGGACATTATGCGAAAGGCGCGCGACGAGGCTAAAAAACGGCGCTTCATATTTGCCATACCGCGTGACGGCGTTGTTGCGAATAAGATAGATAAGTCGAGGCCGACACGTATAGTCGACTGGAGTGCCCATGTCATAGCCGATATAGAAAACTACCCGCACCGTCCGCCGGCACGGGCTATCCACATCTTGTGGGAGGAAATGATCCTGGACATCGGGCCATTTAGCGGCAGTTTTATAGCCGGCGGTATACAGCTTGCCAACACAGTCGTGTGGAACGGGACGATGGGCGTAACAGAAACAGCTGGCCTGCAGGGGCCAATTGGCCCGTATGCCCACGGTACGGAACTAGTTATAGAGGCACTCCTTGGGCAGTTTGGCCATAAGCCGTTCACGGTTGTGGGCGGCGGCGATACCGTGGGTTACCTGGAAAACCGGAAGCTTGTAGAGCACTTTGGCCATGTGTCAACTGGCGGGGGAGCTAGCTTGGAGCTTATGGCCGGACGCAAATTACCGGGTGTAGAGGCGCTAAACAACAAAAAATGATGTACAATAAGCCATAAGCGTTATGAAAAAGACATTAGTGGTGGGCAACTGGAAAATGCACGTCAGGGCTAATGAGACAAGCCTGCGGTTTTTCTCATCGCGCCGACAAAATGGTTCACATTTTGTCGGGCTGCTCTTTTCCTTAGCTACCAACGAGGTTGAAGTATGAAAAAGACACTTGTAGTTGCAAATTGGAAAATGCACCTCAATACCCATGAGGCGAGTACGCTTGTGCATCGTTTGCATGACAATATTGCCTTACACCGCGAAGTTGAAGTAGTTTTGGCGCCCAGCATGCTCGCGCTACAGCCGCTTAGCTTGGAAATAGACAGGCGCAAGTTCAAGCTAGCTGCCCAAAACGCCTACTATAAGGACGAAGGTGCTTTTACTGGCGAGGTTAGCTTTACTATGCTGCAAGACTTAGTGCACTACGCTATCATCGGTCACTCTGAACGGCGCCTATACTTCCAGGAAAACTTAGACATTATCCGTAACAAGGTTGCTGCTGCAGTCCGTAATGGCATTACCCCTATCCTGTGCATCGGCGAGACTAAGCAAGAGCACGCCGATGGCGAAGGCAAGCAGGTCATACATGACCAACTAACGACTGCGCTTGCCGACCTGACCTCAGAGGATATGGACAAAATCGTCTTAGTGTACGAGCCCCAATGGACTATAACCAGCTTCGGTGGCACACCAGCAAAGCCGGACGAAGTCGAAAAGGCCATAGCTTACATGCGCCGGCAAGTCAGCGAATTGTACGGTGCGGCTGCCGCAGATGACGTGCGTGTTTTGTATGGGGGCAGCGTGGATGAACAGGATGTTCGTGCCTACCTGGAAGTGCCGGGCTGCGACGGGGTTTTAGTGGGCAGCGCTAGCCTTAACTACCACAAGTTTGCATCCATAGTAGATACAGCCTACCAGGTGAAACAGGGGCAGAAGGGCTGATATGGCGCGCAAAAAGAAAGAAGACGAGCAAAAGCTGTTCGACGTAGCCAGGCCCGGCAAAAGCACACCGTCATCATCGTCAAAGCCGATAATTATTACAAACCGCCCCCTGCTGCAGGACCCTATGGTTGTGCCAGATGAAAGCGCCGGTGGCGAAGCAAGTAGCGGCGATGCAGCTAAGCCCAGCGAACCCAAAGTTACTATTAAGCCTATAAGCATCAATGTTACAGACGGTACTGAAACGGAAGCAGGCAAGCCAC
>DASSKV010000109.1:0-8553 GCA_035690125.1 Saccharimonadales bacterium (SeqCode)
TTTGGCGGAGCTGACCCCGCGCTCATTTGTAAAAGCGGTGGGGCGTCTTGAATCAATTGATACAAACTGCCTCTTAATCAAGCCCGTACAGGCTGGGGACACATGCATGCAAGAGCCGGCGGTTACAAAATCCCATTATGAACCTGGCGCTCTACTCCGGGATATCACCGATAAGGGCCTCGGCGGTTCTGTGTACCAAGAACTGGTTAGTGCAGCCTGGAAGTCTAGCGATAATTCGTAAAGCTTAGCGGAAAGTCGAAATCTTGGGTCCGCAGTAGCTGCATAACGGCTTGCAGGTCGTCCTTGCTGCCGCTCATTACCCGCACTGCATCCCCCTGGATTTGTGTTTTAACTTTGGGGAACTTATCACGGATAAGCCCGGTTACTTTTTTGGCCTTTTCCTGGTCCAAACCTTGCTTGAACGGCACTTCCTTGCTGGCTTTGAGGTTGCTTTCGGTTATGTCGCGCGAAGTGTCTAGCACTTTTTGGCTTTGGCCGCGGGCAGCTAGCTTTTTACGCACTATGTCCAGTATTGTGTCAATCTGCCATTCACCACTGCCGGTTACCTTAAGCCCGGTCTTATCGGTGCTGAGCCACTCTATAGCCGCTGGCGTGCCCTTAAAGTCGTAGCGGCCAGCCATTTCACGCTCCACTTGATCGAAGACGTTGTTCATCTCTGCCTTGTCGTACTCACTAACTACATCAAAAGAAAAAGTCGCCATAGTTCAATTGTACCCCAACCTATAAAGAGAGTGGCTGGGATGGGATAACTGGTATCAGGCTATCGTCAGGCACTTCAAAAATAGGGAAAATCTTAAACTTTTGGGTTTGAGGGTCAAGGATAAGGTCCGGTTGAGGCTCATAGCAGGGCTCACCATCCTGTTCGAGCAGTGTTACCTTTGATAAGCAGAACGCGGCATACCTGTTCTTGTGGCCGATGACCCTACCATCCGCAGAGGATATAGCAATGGGTGAACCTTCGGCACTTGCAGGTGTGATGTCCACATAACCCCGCAGCAGGTGTGCCGTTTGCCGGCGGGCGAGCGTACGGCGGACGTAGTTGTTTATAAGTAAGACACTCGGCTGGCTTATTTCGCGGTAGAGTACGATATTTGCCCAGTCGCCAGGCAGCACAGTGTAGTCTTGGAGCTCTTTTTCCCAATCCTCAAAACTTGGGATGGTTAACTCCGATTGATGACCTTCAATACCGGCATGTATTGCCATATATGGGTTTTCTTTTCTTAATAATGAACTTACCTGCAGTGTACACCCATTAACATAAGCGGCAAATTGTTTTTTATGCCACAGCTTGGCTGGTATACTTGTTTACAGATATGAACTATACCAATCCGCAGATTGCTAAGGTTGCCGAATTGCTCAACAAGCGGTTCGCGGAGCTGGAGAATAAAAACGAAATATTGCGGGCAGTGGAGCTAAAGGCGCTGTTCGACGAGCTTAAGACGCTACCAGCCGAAGATAGGCGCGCTTTTGGCCAGGAGATAAATGCCCTCCGGCAGGAGTTGCAAAAGATGGTGCTTGCGAGCCAGGACCAACAGGAAACGGTATCCCCTATAGATATTACGGCGCCATTTGATGTGAATGTCCCTGCGGGCAAACGACCCAGTTTATTGCCTAGCGAAACTGGCACTACGCACCCCCTTATGACCGAGCTAGGAAGTGTGCTCGACATATTTTACCGCATGGGTTTTACGGCCGTAGAAAGCCGCGAAATAGATAATGACTACAATATGTTCGGCGCGCTTAACTTTCCGGAGGGGCATCCGGCGCGCGATGACTACGACACCTTTATGACCACCGAGGGCCTTATAGCCCCAGCCCATACATCTACCATGCAAAACCGGGTGCTCAAGGCCGGCAAAGCTAGCCTAGAACAGGGCAAGCCCGTCGCTGCCGTCATTCCGGGCCGGGTGTTCCGCAACGAAGACCTCGACGCCCGGCACGAGCACACCTTTTACCAACTGGAAGGTGTGTACGTAGACAAAGGCGTGCACGCCGGCCACCTTATAGCGACGCTCAAAACATTCTTACAGGAATACTACCAAAAAGAGCTGGAGGTAAAGACCCAGCCATTTTACTTCCCGTTCACCGAACCGAGCTTTGAGTTCGCCATAAGTTGCCCATTTTGCGATAAAAAGGGCTGTAACGTATGCAGCCAGACAGGCTGGATAGAGCTGCTGGGCTGCGGCATGATACACCCGGCTGTGCTCCATGAAGCAGGCATAGACAGCGAAAAGTACACCGGCTTTGCTTGGGGTATGGGCATAGAACGGCTGGTGATGATGAAATACGGCATAGAAGATGTCCGCCACTTCGAGGCAGCCCGCTTAGATTTCTTGAGGCAATTCGCATGAGTCGACAAATATTGGCTGCACATTGCGGCGTTACCATCTCCGGTGCTCATTCACCGTACGGATTGTACGGCTCATTCCGCTCCTCGCTGTTGCCTTGCACTGCACGAGCCAATAGTTGTCGCAAAACGGGGGTAGTGGCATGAAGGTGAGTTTGAACTGGGTTAAGGAATTTACCAAGGTTGAGCTGCCAATCGAAGAGTTGGTTGACAAGATTGGCGCCCAGCTGGGAGCAGTAGATGGGGTTGTTAACTTAGGTGAGCGCTACCAAGGAATTGTTATAGCAAAAGTCGTAACGTGCCAAGACCACCCGAACGCTGATAAGTTGCATGTATGCATGGTAGATGACGGCGGAGCGGTAAAGGATGTGCCTAGGGACGAAAGTGGGTACGTGCAAGTCGTGTGCGGAGCACCGAATGTACGAGAGGGCATGCTAGTGGCATGGCTGCCGCCTGGCAGTACTGTACCGTCTAGCTGGGATGGTGAAAAGTTTGTGCTGGAAGCCCGCGAACTGCGCGGGGTAACCAGCAACGGCATGTTAGCCAGTGCTAAGGAGCTAGCCATAGGCGATAGCCACGAAGGCTTGCTGGAAATAGATATTGAATGCAAACCCGGGGCTGACTTTGCCAAGCTGTACAAGCTGGACGACTACATCATAGACATAGAAAACAAGATGTTTACCCACCGGCCGGATTGTTTCGGCATGCTTGGCATTGCCAGGGAGATAGCGGGCATACAAGGTATAAAGTTTGCCTCGCCAGAGTGGTACTCGGTATTCAAAAAAGACCTGAAACCATTTGGACCTGAACTGCCGCTAGAGGTTAAAAATGAACTGCCAGAACTTGTGCCACGCTTTGCAGCGGTCGCCATAAGCAATGTAGCCATTACCCATAGTTTGGTACTGGTGCAGTCATATCTTGCTAGGGTTGGTGTGCGCCCCGTGAACAATATCGTGGATGTAACCAACTACATGATGTTGCTTACTGGGCAGCCGCTACACGCTTATGACTACGATAAGGTGAAGGCGCTCAGTGGCGGCACGGCGACCCTTGTTGTGCGCAATCCGCACCCTGGCGAAAAGTTAACGCTACTTAATGGCAAAGAGGTTGAGCCGCGTTCGGAATCTATCCTCATTGCTACCGATAAGCAAGCGATAGGCTTGGGTGGTGTGATGGGTGGCGCCGACACTGAAGTTAGCAACGACACTAAAAACATCATTCTGGAGTGCGCTAGCTTCGATATGTACTCTATAAGGCGCACCAGTATGGAGCATGGCATTTTCTCGGACGCCGTTACCAGGTTCACCAAAGGCCAGAGCCCCCTGCAGAACGACCGGATACTTATGGAAAGCAGCAAAACCATTTGTGACCTAGGTGCCGGTGAATTTGCGAGCGACCTTATAGATGATATGCATGTAAATAAAAGTGATGTGTCCCGCGGCAACTTGTTCCCGCCAGTAACACTCGGCCAGCAGTACATAAACGAGCGCCTAGGGCTTGGCTTGAGTGTTACGGATATCAAATCACTGTTAGAAAATGTTGAGTTCCAGGTAACGGTCGAGGGCAATAACCTTACGGTGACTGCTCCGTTCTGGCGCACAGACATTGAGCTACGTGAAGACGTTGTGGAGGAAGTTGGCCGGTTATACGGCTACGACCACCTGCCGCTAGAGCTACCCAAGCGTGACCTTACACCAGCCAAACGCGACCCGCTCCTGGAAACTAAAGCTAAAATCCGTGGGGTGCTTGCCAAAGCTGGCGCCAACGAGGTGCTGACGTACAGCTTCGTGCACGGTGACTTGCTCGATAAAGTAGGGCAAAACAAAGACGATGCCTTCCGGTTAAGTAATGCCTTGAGCCCAGACTTGCAGTACTACCGCCTGAGCCTTATGCCGAGCTTGCTCGCAAGTGTCCACCCCAATATCAAGTCCGGCTACGATGAATTCGCCCTGTTTGAAATGGGCAAGGTACACACCA
The DNA here is from genome assembly GCA_035690125.1 of Saccharimonadales bacterium (SeqCode). Taxonomy (GTDB): domain Bacteria; phylum Patescibacteriota; class Saccharimonadia; order Saccharimonadales; family UBA4665; genus DASSKV01. The sequence continues at coordinate 4,346 of DASSKV010000109.1, forward strand.
AAAGTGCAAGTGAGAATGGTTTGCCCTTTGAGTTTGATAACTTGGCGTTAGTGTATACCACCAATAAATCCGAAAACCAGGGGGCAGCATACTACGAGGCCCGCAAGTACCTTACGCAGCTGGCAGCGGCCTTTGGCGTGGAGTTCGAGTTCCAGCCGTTTGAAGTTTCGTCTGGCCAAGATGTAGTGTTTGAACCAGTAAGGGCGGCGCGCGTGGTGTTGCGGGGCACGACTGAGCTGCTGGGTGTAGTTGGTGAGCTGAAGGCAGCCGTACGCAAAAGCCTTAAGCTACCAAACAAAACTGCCGGTTTTGAAATAAGTACGGCCAAGCTGCAGCGCAGTACGCTCCCTCCTACATATGTGGCTTTACCAAAGTACCCGAAGGTTACCCAGGACATTTCCCTCAAAGTTCCTTCGAAAGTCCAGTATGGAGAACTAGAAGAGCTCATAACCACCGAATTAACAAAAGCGAAGCCGGAAAACAGCCAGGCTGGCATACAGTCGCTAGATATATACCAGCGGGAAGACGCCCACAAACAGATAGCGTTTCGCGTTTCTATTGCCAGTTATGAGCGCACGTTGACTGACCACGAAGTAAACGCCCTACTTGACCAAGTAGCTGCGGCTGCAAAGAGCAAACTGGGCGCCGAGCGGTTATAAGATGCAACGTATACGGGCTTTTTTTGCCGCATTTGGTAGCGCAGGCCTTTTGCTTTTGCTGTTTCCCGTAGCGGTGCATGCCGACGTCAATAATTTTACAGTTACCGATTTTTCGGCAGATTACACGCTTACCTCCGCCGATAAGCAAGGCCAGCTGCACGTCATAGAAAAGATTGCAGTTGCCTTTACGGATAATAACCACGGCATATTGCGGGCATTGCCCGACACTTACTTAGGCAATCCCCTCAAGTTGCACATTAATGGCATCAGCTCGGCAAGCGGCGCACCTACCCAGTATTCAACCTATAGCCAAAATGGCAACACCGTCCTAAAGATTGGTGACCCCAACCGTACTGTTACCGGAACGCAAGAGTACACCATCGACTACTCAATGCAGAACGTCGTAAGCTTTTATAACGACCACGATGAGTTCTATTGGAATGTAAACGGCAACCAATGGCAGCAACCCTTTACGCACATAAGTGCAACGATACATTTGCCAGAAGGCTTGGGGCTTAATGGACAGCCCGTGTGTTATGCAGATTATTATGGCGGACTAGCGCAACCGTGTACGATAACGAGCAACGGCAATGCGCTCCTTACCCAAACGACTAGACCGCTTGCTGCCCGTCAAACACTTTCGTTTAAAGTGGCCTTCAATAAAGGGTTTTTTACTGCGCCCACTACTTGGGATAAGTTGCGTGACTACCTTGGGTTAGTAGCAGCATTTACCGTTTTACCGCTCTTAGCTTTTGTGGTCGGATTTACCGCCTGGCTTAAAAAAGGACGCGACGCAAAGGAGCCGGACACGATAATCCCGGAGTATGAGCCCCCAGACAATCTCACTCCGCTTGAAGTCGGCACGCTCGTAGATTTCAAAGTGGATAACCGGGACATAACAGCCACTATTATCCAGCTAGCGGTTCGCGGCTATATACGCATTATCGAAACAGTGAAAGACAGGGCGCTCCTTCCGGACGAGACAATATACAGCTTGCAGCTATTGAATGATAACTACACCAGCCTTACCAACTTTGAGGCCGCGATAATGTTGGCACTGTTCAAAGATGCTACGCTAAACGACACAATCGATTTGTCTAAATCGGCTAACAAGATGTATGCCGTATCATTAGATGTCAGCAAGACTGTTGAGCAAGAGCTTACAAGTAAAGGTTACTTCAGGGCCAACCCACTAAAATCCGGGCGCGTGCTAGGGTGGGGTGCGACTACTGTCGTCGTAATTATTTATATTTACGCCAGGGTTGCGAACAACCTATCGGTATTGCCTTTCTTTGTGGGCGGTGTGGTTGCGGCTTTTATTGCCGGCTTTTTCGCAAACATAATGGCTGCAAGGACGGCGCAGGGCGTGGTGTCAAGGAACAAAATATTAGGGTTGAAGCTGTATATGGACGTCGCCGAAAAAAACAGGCTGGAAAAACTGCAAGGCCCAAACGCAGCTTATGCCGATAACGCAGGAGAACCCGTCAAGACGGTCGATTTGTTTGAAAAGTTGCTGCCATACGCGATAGTGCTACAAGTAGAAAAGGGGTGGGCAAAGAAATTTGAAGGGTTATATACAAGCCCCCCAAACTGGTATGCCGGCAACACTGCCGCTTTCAATGCGGGCTACTTAGCGGGGAGTCTTGGCGGCGGTTTCCAGAACTCGGTTAGCAGTGCTTTTACTGCTCCCGGTGGCGGCGCAGGCGGTGGCGGTGCCGGCGGGGGTGGTGGTGGAGGGGGCGGCGGCGGATGGTAATCGCGCTGGCCTCGGTATTGACAACTACCATAAGATAATGTAAATTTGTATAACTTCGGTTGAGTTGTGGAAACGCGATTCCCGGGTACCTTAACAGACGTGAACAGTGAGTTACTGATACTAGCTACTTTTAGGTAGCTGCTATCAGTAACTCATGCGTGATGAATAGTAATGCCCCTAGACAGGCGGACGACGAGACACCGAGTAGAGCCAACCCCCTACTTGAGTGTACCCCCGGTCGTCGTCCGTCCTGCTAGCCGGCCTGGTGCCCCGTGCCAGGTCGGCCCCAAAGTGAGAGTAAGGGTAAAAGCACTGGCAGTGTGGTTTCGGTATCGACCGTCGAACCCTGTTAGTGCCGAGGCGCCGAAGAGTACAGGCCCCCCAGCCTGGAGACATACTCGCAATTTCGTGCGACTCACCCTCTCTCACTTCTACTTGGTGCAGGAAGCAGTTGCGTGCCCAGATGGCGCATACTGAGACCCAGTGAGGTCACAACTTCGCCGTAGCGACAATGCGGAGTTAGGTTCCTGTATCAGAAAGGGCTGGCGCCGGTCTTTCGTCTTCCGTCAGGGAGCGAGCAGCAATTGACCGGCGTCAGCCCGACCAAGCAAAGTACGGGGCATAGGCTCGAGACGTTGGCTACCCGCCATTTCCTCACCTATACACCCCATCACCACCGTTCGCGTCTGCTTTTCCTCAAATTCACGAGAACTCGTGGGCTTAAGGAAAAGAAGGTAACAACTAGGCGCGCGCCTGCAGTTTAGCTACAATAACTGTAGTGAAAGACATATGGCGGATTATTAAGTTTACCCGGGAGCTTTGGCCTTACTATGCGGCCGTAAGCGGGTTTACCATTTTACTAGCAGCCATGAGCCAGTTGCAGCCGCTGTTTACTAAGACCGCTATCGACCAGGTAGTGAAACTTATCGGCGGCGGCCATGCCGATGTAAAGCTCGTTGCGCTTATGGCCATCCTTATATTCCTGACAGATTTGGGCCAGACCTTGTTCAGTAATATTGGCGGCTACCTGGGCGATATACTGGCGTCGAAAGCCTCTCGGCTAATGAGCCAGCGCTACTTTGAGCACTTGCTTACACTGCCACAGTCGTACTTCGATAAAGAGCTGACCGGTACTATCACCAACCGCATGAGCCGCGGTATAAGCCAGATAACCGGCTTTATGAACGTAGTTAGCAATAACTTCCTGCAGTTCCTCTTTAGCACTATATTCTCACTTATCATCGTCTTCATATTTTCGTGGCAGGTCGGCCTGATGCTGGCGCTGCTGTACCCGGTATTTATATGGATTACGACACGCACCAGTACCAAGTGGCAACAATACCAAAAGGATATAAATGAGCAGCAAGACATAGCCAATGGCCGGTTCGTGGAAGCGATAGGCCAGATAAAGGTGGTCAAAAGCTTTTTGCAAGAGAAGCGGGAACTGAAACACTTCGGTGAGCACTACGACAAGGTTGTGCAGACTACCTACCCGCAGTCAAAACTATGGCATAGCCAGGACGTATGGCGCCGGGTGGTGCTTAACCTTATCTTCTTTGGCATATATGTCTACATATTTGTCGAAACTGCCCACGGTATATACACCATTGGCACTATGGTGTTGCTTATACAGTACGCCCAGCTTATACGTATACCCATTTTTACTATTAGCTTCCTGGTCGACCAGACACAGCGGGCCATTTCTAATAGCCGTGACTACTTTGAGGCTATGGATGTGCAGCCGGCTATAGCAGATATAGAGGGTGCTAGCACGCTCCAAGTCACTAAAGGTA
>DASSKV010000110.1:0-5200 GCA_035690125.1 Saccharimonadales bacterium (SeqCode)
AATGTAAAACGCCCCTTGCGGGGCGTTTGCTTGTTACATCTTTATTTCGACGTCACAGCCGGCAGGCAGGCTCAAGTTCATGAGCGAATCTATAGTCTTGGGCGTCGGTTCAAACACGTCAATGAGGCGCTTGTGAACGCGCATTTCAAACTGCTCGCGGCCTTTTTTGTATACATGCGGGCTCTTTATGACCGTAAAGGTGCTTTTACGGGTAGGTAGCGGGATTGGACCAGCAAGGCTGGCACCGGTGCGTAGTGCAGTATCCACTATCTGCTTCGCCGCCTGGTCAATTACTTTGTGGTCGTATGCCTTCAAACGGATACGAATGCGCTGCTTGCCGCCATCGGCTGGTGCAGCTGGTTTTTTGGCCTCTGCCATTTGTGACTCCTTTCAGTCATCTAGAGTATAGAATTCGGAATATGTAAGTTGGCATCTTCTGCCTTCCAGCTTCTATCGTCCAGTTTTGGGGGCGTAACCTCTTACGGGGTGATGAGTGACCGCACGAGTTCTCGCCACAATTAGTTTACCGCTGTATTCTACAATAAATCAGCTCGCTTGTGAAGAGGCTGGTGCATAGGTAGCCGCCAAGCTAAGACAATCGGGCCTATTGCTACTTATGTAGCGTAACCCTTCCACGATTTCTTTTATGCACTGCTCGTCGCTACGCATAAACCCGCGGATAGTATTCGAATTGCGGGAAGGTAATATTATATCTAAAGCGCAGGGGCTCGTGATTTCTAATATAGGCGTGTATTGTACATGGTTATCCGCCTTAATGGGCGGCCGAAGCACCAGGCACCCTATAATGGGCGGCGAAATAACTTCAAACCCGCGCCTTTGGCTTTTTGGGCCTTTGGTAAGTGGCGAAAGAAGTATTTCAGGTTTCATGATAGCGTTGTCTAACTATACGATACTGCACTATGCCTGCCGCAGTAAAGAAAAGAGCCCTGTTGTACAGGGCTCTTTCTATTGAAGTAAGTTAGATTACTTATCAATCTTCGTTACAACACCGGCACCAACGGTGCGGCCGCCTTCGCGGATAGCGAAGCGCAAGCCCTGCTCCATAGCGATAGGAGCAAGCAGTTTTACCTTAAAGGTAATGGTGTCGCCTGGCATGACCATTTCCTTGTCAGCAGGAAGCTCAACTTCACCAGTTACATCCGTAGTACGGAAGTAGAACTGGGGCTTGTAACCCTTGAAGAAAGGAGTGTGACGGCCACCTTCTTCCTTGGTGAGGATGTAAACTTCACTGTCAAACTCGGTGTGCGGGGTAATGCTGCCTGGCTTGGCAAGCACCTGGCCACGCTCGATATCATCGCGCTCAATACCACGGAGCAATACACCGACGTTGTCGCCAGCTTGTCCTTGGTCGAGGTTCTTCTTGAACATTTCTACACCGGTAACTACGCTCTTGGTGGTCGGGCGGATACCGACAATCTCAACTTCTTCGTTAACCTTTACAATTCCCTGCTCCACACGGCCAGTAGCAACAGTACCACGTCCCTTGATGGAGAATACGTCTTCGATAGGCATAAGGAAAGGCTTGTCGAGTTCGCGGGTTGGCTCTGGGATGTAGTCGTCCATAGCCTTCACCAGTTCCATAACAGCATCTTCGTTGGCAGCATCGCCTTCGAGTGCCTTAGTAGCAGAACCCTTGATGATAGGGCAGTCACGGTCAAAGTCGTACTTAGCCAGCAGGTCGCGGATGTCTTCCTCGACGAGCTCAGTCAGTTCTGGGTCTGCAAGGTCCATCTTGTTCATGAAGACCAATATCTTCGGTACGCCTACCTGCTTAGCAAGCAGCACGTGTTCGCGGGTCTGGGGCATAGGGCCGTCAGCAGCAGACACAACAAGGATGGCACCGTCAATCTGGGCAGCACCGGTAATCATGTTCTTAACGTAGTCGGCGTGTCCAGGCATGTCGACGTGGGCGTAGTGGCGCTTTTCGCTCTCATACTCCTGGTGGGAGGTAGCGATGGTAATACCACGCGCCTTTTCCTCTGGAGCGTTGTCAATCTGGTCGTAGGCGACAGGCTTGTTAACTGCGCTAGGGAGCTTTTTAGCGAGTGTAGAGGTAATAGCTGCGGTTAATGTAGTCTTACCGTGGTCAACGTGACCCATAGTACCGACGTTTACGTGGGGCTTAGAACGGTCAAAATTCTCTGCCATAGGTGTAATCTCCTTACTTAATACTTGTTACTTGATTGTTTGCATGAGAATAGTAGACTCACACAAATTTACCGATGATAGTATAGAGAAGTCACGGAAGTTTGTAAAGGGTTATTGCTACTTGCCAAATAGGCGTCGTAGCCAGCCAGGTTGAGCTTTCCTGAGGTCCCTCTTTTGAAGGCTTATTGATACTTCAAGCATTGCTTCCAGTGAAATATTGTGCGGATCGTCTGTTATCTTCACAATATGAAGCGCGCGTTCCTGTTGCTGATACGGCAAACTAAAACGATCGTTGTCGAAGTGAAGCTGTCCGCTTGCTAGCCAATGCAGGGCGTCTTTACCCGTAGGCTCTTGGTTAGGTGGGAGCGACTCAATTTATTAAGATCTTACGCTATAAATCACGACTGCAATATTTGCCCTCTCACACGCTTACGCGCGGAGGAGCCCGCTGCACGAATAATTCTGGTTTGGGCCGGTTTTTCCTGCACAATTCCTTGTGTGCGTTCAAATTTCACTTCCGACAAAGCGTAATTGGCAGCCTGCCTATATAAATGATCCTGGACCATGAGCAGGCCTTCGGGTGTTTGCGCTTCGGCTGCAAAGCGGGCTATTTCTTCTGTGGTGTACGATTCAATGCACATGGTAAGCCAGTTATACACCCTGATGCTGCTAGGAACAAGATGACTACTTAGCGTTTTTAGCTATGATGGCTTCGGCGACATTGTTCGGGACGTCGGCGTAGTGATCGAGCTCCATGGAGCTGCTGGCGCGGCCCTGTGTATTACTACGCAAGTTAGTGGTGTAACCGAACATTTCACCAAGCGGTACGAAGGCAGTTATTTCCTTGATGCCTATGCTCAGGTCTTCCATGCTCTCTATGCGGCCGCGCTTAGAGTTCAGGTCACCGATAACGTCGCCCATGAACTCTTCCGGTGTCACAACTACTACTTTCATTACAGGTTCCAGTATGACCGGGCTGGCTTTCTTGACACCTTCCTGCAGGGCCATACTGCCGGCAATCTTGAAGGCCATTTCGCTACTGTCCACTTCGTGGTAGCTACCATCGTATAGTTCGGCCTTTATATCCACAACCGGGTAGCCAGCAATAACACCGTTGGCCATAGCTTCCTTAATGCCTTCTTCGACAGGTTTGATGTATTCACCGGGTACTACCCCACCCTTTATGGAGTTGATGAACTCAAAGCCCGCACCTTGTTCGTTTTGGCTTAGGCGCAACCATACGTCACCATACTGGCCGCGGCCACCACTCTGACGAATAAACTTACCTTGGGCTTCGACACCACTCTTGCGGATAGACTCGCGGTAAGCAACCTGCGGCTGGCCTATGTTAGCTTCGACATTAAACTCGCGCTTCATGCGGTCCACCAAGATTTCCAGGTGCAACTCACCCATACCGCTTATGATGGTCTGGCCGGTTTCGTCGTCCACACGGATGCGGAAGGTTGGGTCTTCCTCTGCTAGGCGCTGCAAAGCGGTGCTCATCTTTTCCTGGTCAGCTTTGGTCTTTGGCTCAATGGCAATGGATACTGGCGGCTCTGGGAAAGTAATGCTTTCGAGCACAATTGGGTTGTTGGGGTCGCTGAGAGTGTTACCAGTAGTAGTGCCCTTGAGGCCCACGATGGCCGCGATGTCGCCGGCTTCTACTTCAGTGACATCGGCACGTTGGTCGGCCTGCAAGCGGACTATGCGGCCTACACGCTCCTTTTCGCCCGTAGAGCTGTTAAGTACGTACGACCCGGCAGTTACTTTACCCGAATACACCCGGAAGTAAGCTAGCTTACCTACGAACGGGTCAGTTGTAATCTTGAATGCCAGGGCTGCAAATGGCTCGGACGCATCTGGCTTGCGCTCAATCTCATCGCCAGTCTTAGGGTGAGTGCCCCACACAGAGCCTTTATCAAGCGGGTTCGGCAGGTAATCATTTACCATATCCAGCACCTTTTCGACGATAACGCCACGGCCATCACCACCGGTGACGGCAAAGAATTTGCCAGTTAGTACGGCGCTACGGATGGCTTGCTTAATCTCTTCCTTGCTCAGGCCTTCTTCGCCAACCTCGAAGTACTTTTCGAGCATGGCTTCGTCCTCGGCCACTGCGTTTTCTACCAGCAAACTGCGGTATTTCTTAACGTCGTCCATCATGTCGGCCGGTATTTCGCCCTCTATGAGCTCGTGGTCAGTAAACTCTTTGTAGGTGTAAGCCTTCATTTCTACCAGGTCTACTAATCCGTTTATTGACTGCTCAAAGCCAATAGGCAGGTGCACCGGGAAGGCACGCTTGCTCAAACGGTTATGTATGCTTTCAAGTGACTTATAAAAGTCACCACCGGTCTGGTTGATTTTGTTAATAAAGCATATGCGCGGCACGCCGTATTTGTCCGCCTGGCGCCACACGGTTTCGGACTGGCTTTCAACACCCATCTTACCGTCGAACACCACACAGGCGCCATCGAGCACACGAAGTGAGCGCTCCACTTCTACAGTGAAGTCAATGTGACCAGGTGTGTCGATGATGTTTATTTGGTTACCCTTCCAGAAACAAGTAACAGAGGCAGCCACAATAGTAATACCGCGTTCGCGTTCCTGGGCCATCCAGTCGGTAGTAGTCTCGCCCTCATGTACGGCACCAATCTTGTGCTTAAGGCCTGTGCGGTACAAAATACCTTCGGTAGTAGTAGTCTTGCCAGCGTCAATGTGGGCTATGATGCCCAAGTTACGAATCTTATCAATTGGTGTTTTCTTCTCTGCCACTAATCCCATCCTTTCCAGGTTCCGTTTTCAATTGCATTTAATTTTTCAATCAATGTACTTAGGCCTTTATATGCTTCATTTAGTCTGTCTTCATGAGTTTGCTCAGTACTCTCAGGGTATGTCATGGAGAAGCTTAGTGCTGTCGCTGACTGAGTACTGGCAATTTCCTCAAGCCCTAAGTGAGTACCCATATACATTTCAATTAGTGGCTGAACGCGACTAACATCAAACGGTGGACGGACAAGCGCTGCCGCATTAG
>DASSKV010000111.1:0-3709 GCA_035690125.1 Saccharimonadales bacterium (SeqCode)
GGCGCCAGTTCGCTTCTTAGAGGGGGCATGTGGTTTGGGTCGGGTTGCTAGTGCCATGTTTGTTTTCTTAGGTTTTAACTATTATACCATAAGCGATACTAGCTTGTCATAAAGCGGCAATGGTACAGTGCCATAGCGGCCGCCTGTACTACGTTGTAGGACTCCTTGTGGCCGTACATTGGTATCTCTACCGTCTTATCGCAGAGTGTTAATAGGCGGCTGTCTATGCCTTCTACTTCGCGCCCGAGCAATATGGCAACTTTCTGCGGCGGCTTATAGTCCGGAAGTTTAATGGAAACGTTTGATTGCTCAAGCGCTACTACTTGGTATCCATCAACCTTTAATCCCCTTAAAAGGGCATCGATTTCACTTGTGTTATGAGACCACGGCACTAGCTTTTCGGCTCCAAGCGCCGTTTTGGCTATTTGGCTGTCAATTTTGCGCGCCAGGTGGGGCAATCGGTCATCATCTTCATGCAACGGATACGGCGTATAGCCTGAAAAGTATACTTTAGCTACACCAATACCTTCGCAGGTCCGAAGCAGCGAACCAACGTTATGGGTGCTACGCATGTCATGGGCAATTACTACTATGCTTCGCATCCCACCAATATACCCTATTAATACGGTTACGCTTTATTTATAATGATTATAAGATGAATGCTGACCCAGCACGTACCCAGGAAGAGCAGGCCTCGCAACGCCGGGCCCGTATACTTGGTATGGACTATGTGGACACCTCGACTATGGCTGATAAGCCGTTGTTCGGCGAGCTTTTAACTACCCAGGAGCTGTACCAACTAAAGGCGATACCCCTACACGTCGAAAAGGGGAACATACTCTTTGGTGTTACTACCACAACCTCCCAGCAAACTATGACTATGCTGCGCCAGCGTTTTGCTGATTATAAAACTAACTTTGCCATAATTTCCGATACTGGTTACCGTGACTATATGCGCCTATATGACCCGCCCAAACAGGTAGTGTACCAAGACATTGCCATAAACCAGGCGGGTAGCCAAGAGCTGGTTCAACAAATCTCCGCCATTCTCGACCAAGTCAGGGCTGATGACATGCTAGCGTATTTGGTGCAGCAAGCCCACCGCTTGAACGCTTCTGACATCCACGTAGAAACTGAAACAGGCGATGTGCGCGTACGCTTCCGAATAGATGGCGTTTTACACCCGATAGCCCGGCTTAGCTTCGATAAGTACCGCATACTTATATCAGCAATAGCTAGTGCAGGTAATGTATCTACGGCAGCAGACGAAGCCCAGCAGGGCCATATAGCCCAAAAGGTAAAAATGGCGGACGGCTCAGAAGTGGATGTGAATGTGCGGCTCGAAACAGTACCGACTATAAACGGCATGGATGTGGTTATGCGCCTGTTCAATATGGACCAGAGCATGTACACACTTGACCGCCTTGGCTTGTCGCCTGCCGAGCGGCACATAGTGGATGATATTATCGCTAAGCCCAGCGGCCTGGTTATGGTGGTGGGTCCTACCGGTTCCGGCAAGACTACTACGCTGTACTCCATGCTCAGTAGCCTTAATAGCGAAGAGCGTAAAATCATAACTATAGAAGACCCGGTAGAATACCAGTTTGCCGGCGTAACCCAGATATCGGTTAATACTAAGCCAGGGCAAGCCGACACTAGCTTTGCTGATAAATTGCGGGCAGTACTGCGGCTAGACCCAGATATTGTGATGGTCGGCGAAATACGTGATATGGATACAGCCAAAACAGCCTTGCAGGCAGCGCTCACTGGCCACTTGGTGCTTAGTACATTCCACGCCAGTTCGGCCGCAGCCGCACTTACTCGTCTCGGTGACATTATTGGCGAAAACCCGCTGTTCGTATCCGCTATACGGCTTGTAATGGCGCAGAGGCTGGTGCGCCGGCTGGATGATAGCCTCAAACAAGCATACGACCCAAGCGAAGCCGAATGGCACAAGATAAACGAAGTTGTAGCTTCTTTGCCGGAGGGCGTCGAGCGGCCAAACTTGGAGGGTCTCAAATTGTATAGGCCTGGCAGCTCAGCCGAGAACCCTTATGGGTTCAAAGGCCAGCTGGCTATACGCGAGCAGTTCACCATGAACGGTGCTATGCGCGAGCTACTTGAAAAGCCTAGGACGGCGCTCAGCGCTCAGCAAATAGAAGAAGCAGCCAGCAAAAGCGGCATGCGCACCATGCTGCAGGACGGCATGCTTAAAGTAGTAGCCGGCGAAACCACCTTCGACGAAATCTTCCGCGTCGTGGGCTGAATGGTATACTAGGAACCTATGACTGAAATACCCCAGTTTGATGACTACCAAGCACTAAAGGAAGAGCTAAGCCAGGGTGCACCATGGCACCAATTCATTGCATGTAAAGACATCAACCCATTGGTTTTTGAACGTAAGGCAGCGAATGAGCCATGGAAAGATTTTGAAAAGCGAATAGCTATTGCCCGAGTGGCTTGTGGCAGGTGCCTAGTTAAGGATGTTTGCCTGGATGATGCCCTGGAGCACAAGGATTTTGAATTATTCCGCGGTGGTATGTCAGGTGATGATATTGAAACCATTAGTAGGCGACGCCAAAGGTACGCTAGCTAGATATTGACAATTCATATTTCCTGGAGCTTAATGATAAACGTAAGCATTAAGTGAGGGAGATAAAAATGACTTATGAAGAAATGACGCCTGCAGGCAGGGCGTGCTTTGACGCAACCCACGACCCAGATTTTACAAACTGGGGGCAAGAGGATTGGGTCGAAAAGGAGAAGCGTGCCGAACTGCTTTTGCCACCACAACGTGTGGCTCCTATTCGTACTCTAGCTACACCACAAGAGATAGCCTTAGAATTACGGGGAGTGCCCCAAAGTGTTGCGAAGCGACTTGCACACGAAGCCATTAGTGGTTTTGCGCAGGCAAGCTAATCGATAATTTTAGCAATCGCTGGAACTAAGTGTTTGTCGCCAACAGGCGGTATGATTATTTCGCTCGTTGGGTTTTCTACTAAAGCGGCTATAACTTCAGCCGCTTTTTTCTTATGCTCGTCAGTTATGTTGCGCACTTTGTTATCCAGGGCGCCACGGAAGATGCCCGGAAAGGCCAGGGCGTTATTAACTTGGTTTGGGAAGTCGCTGCGGCCGGTAGCAACTACGGCTGCGCCAGCGGCTTTAGCTTCGTCAGGCAGTATTTCTGGCTCTGGGTTGGCCATGGCGAATACTATCGAGTCTTTAGCCATAGTCTTCACCATGGCTTGTGTCAGTAACTTTGGCTGGGATACACCTATAAATATATCGGCATTCTTGATGGCGTCCTCGAGCGAGCCGGATATATCTTTGGGATTAGTAAGCTCTAAAAGCCTTTGCTTTTCTTCGTTCAAGTCATCTCGGCTCTTGCTAATGATGCCCTGGCTGTCAACGGCAATTATTTCGGGCTGTGCGTAGTCGTGCAGCAGGCGGGCAATCGCAACGCCAGCGGCACCGGCTCCTACCAGCACAATCTTGCAGTCCTTAAGGTTCCGGCCGGTTACTTTGCAGGCATTTATGAGGCCAGCAAGCGTAACAACAGCGGTGCCGTGCTGGTCATCGTGCATCACCGGTATTGATAGCTCCTCTTTTAGCCGCTTTTCTATCTCGAAGCATTTGGGGGCGTTGATGTCCTCCAGGTTTATGCCACCAAAACTTGGGGCTATGGCCTTCACGGCCGCCACAATCTCAT
>DASSKV010000112.1:0-4430 GCA_035690125.1 Saccharimonadales bacterium (SeqCode)
CCGGGCGCTCATAGGCCTGCGTAACATACTGCTTACGAACACCAAGGGGACCATAGTTATGAATAGCCTCATGGTCGGTTACCAACCACTTGGCGCCGCGCTAACGCAGCTGCGCAACGGTGTGCTCATTGCCTACGAAACCGGCACAACCATGCCCTATTCGCTCGAGACGGCTGAAGCCCGCGGCACGCTATTTGTCGGACCGGCCGAGCGCGTCTATGCTGGGCAAATAGTAGGGCTCAACAACCGCCAGGAAGACATGGAAATAAACGTCTGCAAGGCCAAGCACTTGACCAACATGCGCTCCAAGTCGTCCGATGGCGTGGTCCAATTAACCCCGGCTACCATCCTTAGCCTAGAACAGTGCATAGACTTTATAGAGAACGACGAACTGCTAGAGGTGACACCGGAAAACTTACGACTGCGCAAACGCGAGCTCGACCCCACAAAACGCAAACGCGGCAAGTAATTTACACACTAATCGTGATGTATATCATAGCAATGTAGGAGGCACAGGCCGTACCCTTAATATGAATAAAAGAGGGCATGAGTTTGATATGAATCCGGTACTGGACGAGATGTTTTATAAAGTACCACGAGCCAATTTTCTACCTACCGAACACACAGTTGATACTGGTTTAGATGTACCCGTACCCATAGGGTTTGGCCAAACCAACAGCCAGCCAAGCACGGTATACCAAATGCTGGAATGGCTAGACGTTAGGGAAGGTCAGACGGTGCTAGATGTCGGCTCTGGCTCTGGCTGGACTACAGCGCTACTTGCCAACTTGGCAGGCCCGCACGGCAGGGTGGTAGCCGTAGAGAAAATACCGCAGTTAGTACGGTTTGGCCGGGAAAATGTCGAACGGCTTGGCATTACAAATGCAACTTTTCATAAAGCTAAAAAGGGCCTGGTAGGCTGGGAAGACCAAGCGCCCTACGAGCGCATACTAGTCAGTGCGTCGGCCAACACCTTACCATCGCAATTGGTGAAACAGCTTGGCCGGGGCGGCCGCATGGTTATTCCGGTGCGGAACACCATCTTAGTAATCGACAAGGACGCGGCTGGTGATGTAGACCGATTTGAGTACCCGGGGTTTGTTTTTGTGCCATTGGTTTCGTAAGTGCTTAGAAACTCCTTGCTAACAATGTAAAGGATATGCATAATATGGCAAAAGCGTAGTAAAAAGCATGACAAGCGAATCATTTACAGCCGGCACACACCGGCAGGAACGCGTAGAGCCAAGTAGCGCCGATATGTTTAGTCGCGATTCGTTCGTGGATGCCTACGGCGCATACCAAATTGCCAATGATAAATTCGAAAAAGCAGACGACGAAGCCCACCTGGCACACTACTATACAGTCGAGGTCAGTAGTCGGGCTGTGGCTGTTCGGGCCTTGGCTTCACTGAGGCTGGTCTGGCTGAGGCACCAGCGCAACGTTGCCTTGCACCGCTTGGATGATGCCGAAAAGGGGCTTATTCCGCGACAGCGCTCGGCCCAAGACTAACTATGTTTCGCAATCCTTTTTACCGTAATGTCCGGGCGCGCGACCATTTGGAAATATTCTTAGTATCAGCAGTTAGCAGTTTGCTGCTACTACGGTTCTTTTTGTACCTTACGGGTTACCCGCAGGTTGGCGGTGGCAGCCTGCACATTGCCCACATACTGTGGGGCGGCCTGTTCATGGCGGCAGCCATAGTGTTGAACGTCTCGTTCCTGGGTGCGCGCGTACAGCGCTTTTGCGCGCTGCTGGGCGGCGTAGGCTTCGGCATATTTATAGACGAGCTGGGCAAGTTTATAACCCGCGATAACAACTACTTTTTCCGCCCGACCATCGGCATCATATACGCCGTATTCATAGCCATGTACCTGGTGTTTAACTTCTTGGGCCGCTCGGTTACGCTATCCCCGCGGGAGTACGAGCTAAATGCCCTTATGCAGTTCGAAGAAGCGGTACTGCAGGACATGGACGCCGCCGAAAAGGCGCGCATACGCATGCTGCTCAAGCGTGCCGAGCAGGGGAGCCCCATTACCAAAGCCTTGCAAACGCTGCTTGCAGAGGTAGAAACGGTGCGTACGCCGCAGCCGTCGTTGGCCCGCCGGTTCCTAGGCTGGCTGAGCCGCGGCTACCAGCGTTTTTGGCGCCTGCGCGCCAGCAATAACCTGGTAGGACTACTGTTCGTAGCGCAGGCAGCCGTATTCCTGCTGGCTATACTAGGCACCTTCGTGGCGAACTTCCACAGCGTTACCCAGCTACTTAGCGGCAGCAAGGACTACGGTAGCCAACTCATACTGGGGCAGCTTGTAGCATCTGTAATCGCTGGCGCTTTTGCTATCCGCGGTGCATTCCTACTACCTGGTTCACGAGTGAATGCCTTCGAAAACTTCCGCCGGGCGGTACTCGTAAACGTATTCCTAACAGAATTCTTCATATTTAGTCGCATCCAGTTTGGGGCCATGCCCGGCTTCCTGGCTAATTTAGCCTTACTGTTAGCCCTGCGCTACGCCCTGCAGCAAGAACGCCGCGTACCTCTTCGTACATAACGGCACAAATGGTATAGGACATATTTTTAGGTAACTGTAGTACTATTAGGCTATGAATGAGCGTTTTGGCAACCTCCGCACCATGAAAGTTCCCGATATAGACCCGCACGAGCAAGCCATGTTCTTCGATTACATAGAGGGTTTTCCTGTTGTGTTTGACCCGCGCAATACCCACCTGCGTGTGTTCGCCAGCGACCGCGATAACTGCTACAACTATCTGGTCCACACATTGCCCGGCGACCATATACTAAAGCTGCTGCTCGATGACCCCGAACTAGAGCCTTTCAAAGACCGGTTGCTAAATGGTGATTACCCCGTGTACCACTCTACCTTTCCAGACGAAGACGTCCTAAACTGGCATGCAAATGAAGTCCGCAGCTTGCAGCGCCAGCCCACGCCAGAGGACTAGCCTTTACTGACAGGTGCCGTCGTCGGCTACTACGCAGTCCGGAGTATCTGGGTTGCCGGCTAGCGGGTCAGGCATGTCAGGGGCATACGGCCCCACGCTCGTGACTTCGTTCACGGGCGGCACGGTCACTTCCTCTTTTACAGCCTGCTTTTTAGTCACAACCCCATCCATGTATGTTAGCTGGTAGGTTATAACTTTGGTTCCGTTTTGGCCCGGCGTTGTTATCTCCGAATAGCCAGGCTGGAATGTAGGGTCATCCACGGTTGTCTGGCCGTAGGGCACGGCTACAGTTTCCGTTTCGGTTTCGGTACGTAGGGTGGTTGTGTCTTTGTGCGGCTTGGCTACAAAGGCCACGGTGGTACTATGCGGAACGGCCTCGGCTGCCGCGCTCACTAGGGCAAAGCCAAATATCAGTAAAAGTACATACTGAAAAATGCCTAGGCCCTTAAGCCAGGCTGCCAATTTGCCCACCGCTAACCCCTTTCTAACTAAATAATATGCCTGCTACGAGCCCTTATCAACAGCAATAAATATGTAATATTAACACCGTAAAATAAGCGTAAAAAGTACGGGCAATAGATAGGGCTGGAGGGGTCTTGACAAATAGTGTAGTTGTCCTATAATAAACATTACGGGATGATTGCATCCTAACCGAACGAAGCATAAAGTGGCTTCGGCGGTTACCGAAACAGCATTGGCCCAAAACTTTACAGTAGCAGCCTTTTAAAGCGCCCCCTGTAATGACTAAGCAATCGCAGACTAAGGCGAAAACTTACTCATTAACTAGCAGGAGGCTTTTTGTTTGCCTAAAAATAGCTAGTTAAGCCGGCAAGGTGGCGGCAGCTTCGTGCTGCCAAAAAGCCGGTATACATGCGAAGTGAGACTGCCAGGGCAGAACGTTACGCCCTGGCACCAACACTTTGTTGAGACGGCGCTATGCGCCAGTCTCCAAAGCACCTTAACAGAGTAATTCTAGCTTCCAGCAGCGCTTAGTGCGGTTATCTAACCAAAACCGTAGCAAGCGCTACTGGAAGTACCAGTCAGCTGCAGCATAGAAAGGCAGTAACATGCCCGCAACATTCGTGTTCGCCATCATCCTGGTGGTGATTGCACTGCTGCTCGGCGCAGCCACGCTGTGGTACGCCCACGTCGTCCGACGCCAGGCGGCACAAGACCAAGCTAGCGAAGGGCACGACGCGCAGCACCGCGACTACGATAGCTACCGTAGCTCGTCGGATTTCGACGCGCGTACTGTCCGCAACTGGCTCGCATGGATCGCGCTTGGCGTGCTGGCACTAGCAATGCTGTTCACGTTCGTGGCTTCGGCTACGGTGGTCAGCACCAAGAACGTCGGCATCGTCACCAGCTTTGGCAAGCCGGTCGGCAGCCTGAGCAATGGTTTCCACATGGTGGCGCCGTGGGCCAAGGTGACCGAGCTCGACGCCGCTATCCAGACGGACAGCCACTACAAGGGC
>DASSKV010000113.1:0-8030 GCA_035690125.1 Saccharimonadales bacterium (SeqCode)
ATGAATTCTCTTGCACGAACGAGTTTGACCAACTGCTTATAGTCGTACCGCCATTAGCCGTAATGCCCGCTATAAGTAAGTCGTTAGCGTAGGTTGTCGTCACGTTGCCTGAGGCGGCTGAAAGGCCTACTGACCCGCTTGAAAGTGCCGTGTTTGTAGCGTCTAACGGCCTGGAGGCAGCCATACCGCTATATTCATATATTTGTATGCCTATCGATACGCTAGCGCTTGTACTGCACGATATGCTCGATTCGCTGCCGCTAGCAATTTTATAAAAAATACCCTGCCCCGGCGCCGTAGCGGTAGAAGCATCGTTACGGGCCGTCGTAAAGCCAGCCGGTCCAGTAATGGTGGCTGCCGCCGAGTTTGCCCCGCATATGACAACCAGCAGGTTATTAGCCGTGACGCTTGATACATACGACACAGACACGCTTGTCGCGCCGCCATTTGAAGCATTGGTTGTCTGTACTAGCGTTCCAGCGGCGCTGGCTGGTCGCAGTGGAACCATACAAGCAATTGCCACCAACAGCCCGAATGCCAGCATGCCGCCTGCAAGTCGTGACCGCATATACTATTCCTTCGGGGTTGGAGGCAGTATTATTTTATGACCCTTTTCGAGGTGGTATGGCGGCTTCAGTTTATTGGATTTGGCAACTTGCCTCCACGACACACCATGTGCCGCAGCCAAGGACTGTAGGGTATCACCTGTTTTTACGGTGTAGGTTTGCCAGTGCCGCCGTATCTGTTTCGACTTTACGTACCGTCGAACCAGCCAGACTATGAAGAGCAACAAGGCTAGCAGCACCGCTAGCTCAATTACAACCGCTATAGGTGCTGGCGTAACAAAGAAAGCAGTTGAAGTTAATTCGACCGTTTTGGGCGTGGCCTGTTGCTTGCTGCCTAGCTGTCCGTTCGGGTTTGAATCATAAACGGCCGTGACTTTGGCGCGGTACAACCCACCCCAAAAGGGGCGTTTCACAACGTACTGCCAACTTTCGCTAGAATGAGGCAGAACAGGCGAGCTCCCCTCTTTGGTGCGCACCGATGCCCCGCCAAACAGTGGCAAAAGGTTTATTTGTGTAGTAATATCGAGCGACACATTGCCATCGTTACGCACGGTTGGCACTACCAGCAGCTTGTTGTCTTTTGTAGGACTACTCTGGACGCTTACTAGTGTAAGTTTCTTGATAATTTTGCCCGGTATAGTAACCGCGACCCGTATGGCTGAACGAAAACTAAGCACTACTCCATTCGCACCGCTGGACTTTGCGGTTTGCGAAGCTGCCTGAAGCGCAATACAACCATCGTGCTCACCTACACTTGCGTTAGCTGGCACGCTAATAGTAAACGGTACGACCTGGCTGGAGCCTGCTGCAACCGTCACACTATCTGATTGCAAAGTTATCCACGAACCGACATCATTTTTAGGCTCGACCGCCTGTTTGCAGGCAAATGCGCCGCCACTTGAAAGTATGGAATCGACCGCATAGACCGATACTGTCTGCTCCGAGGCGGTGTTATTAGAAACCAAGACCCCGTCGCTGTGTTCTTCGCCGGGCTTCAGCTGGTATATAAATATAGACGTGGTGCGAGGATTGCTAGGGTCCGGGTTGGCCGGCCGTCCACCTACCCCACCATTCTCTATGGCAAAGGTTTGCAGAGGAGCTAGCAGTAGTAGCCCTATTGATAGTAGAGCCGCCAACCGTAATTTCTTCATGGTTTAACTTTACAGTATCCGTCAGTTAGCGCCAACCCGTTATTGGGCCGTGACCGTAATGGTCATGCCTAAGGAATAGCTACCAGATACTTGTGAGGGCGGGATTTTTTGGCTCAATGAGACGCCTGTCAGGTATCCCTCCCAAGCCGTACCGCTGCTGGCGGACATGAGCGTGACGCTATCCGTGCTTGTGGCGTGGTTGAACGCAGTCGAAGAACCTTTAGTAACTGTTACGCCATTACAAGTAGTGCTACAGTCGGTAGTGACGGTGCCCACCGATGGGTCAACCGTAAGTTGGCCGTTTGTACAGCCAGAGCCAGTGGCATCGTTAAACTTGTAGGTGTCAGTCCCTGAGGTCCAGGTAGCGGTAAAGCCGCTCGTAGCTGCGATTGCCAGTGTCCAGCCGTTGTTCGCAGCAAAGTTTGTTACGTTTACTTTGTTGTTTACGTCGCCTAAGGTTGCCGTAGCAGTTTGGCAAGTAAAGGCACGGTTAAGTGCCGAAAAAGCCACTGACGGCGATGCGACTGGAGTCGTGTCGTCGCTTTGGTAGATATTCGTTGAAAGTGCGCCGGCATTAACCGTTTGGGTTAAGTTTGGTGTATTACTGGCAAAAACTACAGCTGGCGTGAGGATAAGTGCCAAGGAGGCAATAGCAACTGCAACAAAATTTCGTAGTCTGTTTCCCATAGGTTCCCCTCTTGATATTGTTGTTTACGCAACTATTGTATGACTAAGCATAAGCGCAAGTCAATATGTAGTAGTGACGCAGCTCACACTATCGCTATATATAGCGTAATGCCACTCTGTTAACTTGCAATTTTTTCCCATGGCAAATTACTTTTACCGAAGTGGCCGTAGGCTGAAGTCTGCGAGTAAATGGGCCGGCGCAGGTCGAGCCGCTCAATTATGCCCTTCACCGATGTATCTATAAGCTTGTCCTTGAACGCACGCAACTCTTTGTCGCTAACAGTAGCGGTGCCAAACGTATCAATGGTCTGCATTAGCGGCCGCGGTTGGCCAATTACGTACGCCAATCCAACCTCGCACTTGCTGGCCAAACCTGCAGCCACGATGTTTTTGGCTATGTAGCGCGCCGCATAAGCGCCACTTCGGTCAACCTTGCTCGGGTCCTTGCCGCTAAAGGCACCGCCACCCACCCTGGCATAGCCGCCGTACGTATCGACCACTATCTTGCGTCCGGTCAGGCCGGCATCGCTTTCGGGCCCCGGTATGTGCCACAGACCGGTGCCGTTTATAATAATGTCCTCGTCTTTTGGAAGCTCCAACTTATAACGCTCGAGTACGGGGGTAAACACCGTTTTGATGGTGTCAGCACGGACTTGTTCGGCGCTAGTAGCCTCGTCGTGCGCCACCGCTGCCACCAGCTTTTCTATGGCTACCGGCTTGCCGTCCTCGTAGCGCACAGTTACTTGGGCTTTGCCATCGGGGCGCAGCCAAGCCAGTTCTTTGTTTTCGCGCGCTTCGTCTATGCGCCGTGTTAAAGAATGAGCTAATGCGATGGGCAACGGCATTAGCTCTTCTGTTTCGGTGCAGGCATAGCCGAACATCATACCTTGGTCGCCGGCACCGCCATCGTCGACACCCAGGGCTATTTCTGGTGACTGCTGGTGGATGTCGTCGCTAAATATGGATTCGTGGCTAAACCCCCACGAAGGCACGGTGTACCCCAGCTGGCGTACCTTTTCGCGCACGATGTGCTCGAAGTCTACCTGCGCCGTCGTTTTGACTTCACCGAACAGACAAATCTGGTTGGCGCCGGCGACTGTTTCTATGCCGGCTCGGGCCTGCGGGTCGTGGGCTAATAGTGCGTCCAGTATGGCATCGCTAATAGCGTCGCATATCTTGTCCGGATGGCCAGCGCAGACGCTCTCCGAGGTAAATATCTGGTTTTTTGACATTAAAATATCCTTTCTGCACACGGCGGAAAGGATTCGGGGGTGAATATCTTTCCCGCATGCGGGCTAGATGAAGCACCTTGCTTATTAGGCAGGTTGCCGGCAGGTCACAGAGCTAGTTCTCTCGCTGCACTCTCTATATTTAAATTGTTAATGCTACCTATTGTAGCACGCCGGTCACAAGAAGCCTGTAGAGTTTAGGCAACCTGCTTCCAGCTACTGCCTTCGGGGATAGCCAACTCGTTCTGGCTACCGATTGCCAGAGTCCGATGTATATAGTCTAAGAACACCCCTTTTCTGTTAATGTCGCGGCGAATGGTTGAAGCGACCTGTCTGTCTAGGGCTCCTTCAAATAATTCTACCCTTGGGATGGGCGTGTACTGGTTGCGCAATGAGCGGTGCGACCAAAGGTAAGCCACCGCACGGTACATTCTATCTATGCGCATATCGCCGCGGTAATCAAGCACGTATAAATGTTTGAAGCGCTGCACAAGCTCCACTATCATCTTTTCGGTGGTCCATCCGGCATTCATGGGCGGCGGCGGCGCTATGCCTAAATCTTCGGCAACGTCTCGCTCCCCTTCCCGGTGCCGGGGTTTATTGTCGGCAGCACTGGTACCGAACAGGGCGCAACCAGAGGGGTGTAGTACGCGCAGCAGCTCATCTATCGCTTTTTCACGGTCCTCGGACGTCAAATGGTAAAACACATTCATAACAAACGCGGCCTTTATACTTTGGTCATCAATGCCCTCAAGCTTCTGTGCGAAACCTTGCCACAGTTCAATATCTTTTTCCGGCAAATAGGGGGTGGCGGCATCCGTGCCAGCAATCATGCCTATTCGCCTAAAATCAACCTCCGTAGTCTTACCTAGTGCTGATTTTCCAAGCATATTCCAGTCATGCATAGTAAAAAGCAGGCTTCTATAACTGCGCCGGTCAAGAAACTGGTTTGGGCTGGAATCTATGCCGATGATATCACCCTGGTGCCCATACGCTAGCCGCATAAGGTCGGGTAAATTGCCGTCTGAGGTGCCAACGTCCAGTACCGTGTCGCGCAAAGCCAGGTTACCAATTCGATAAGCCGCGTCAATCGCCTCCTGGTCCATATTGAACGACGGCCTGCCGAAATCATATAGCTCAAAACGGGCTCGAACACTCCAAGGCGCGCCTTGGGCATAGTTGGAATGAATTCGCATAGCGTCGGGTTCAGAGCCACGCTGTCTGGGCAAGTCTATCATTAGTTTTATATTATAACACAATTTGCTTCCATTTTAGTCAATAGTCTGGTACGATTGTGCCAGAGGTTTCCCATGGACTTCCCTAACCTAACTTCCTTGCTTCAAGGCGGCACGTTTTACCGCCGCTTAAAGGGGCAGACACTCCAGACTTTTGACCGCCCCACCGTCAGCATCATAACCAAAGGTTATGTCAAACGGTATTTGATAGCCAAAGACGGCACAGTAAGCGTGCAGAGCATATACGGCCCAGGCTATTTTTTTCCGCTTACCGCCGCATTTCTAGCCCTGTTTAACCAGCGTTTAAGTACCAGCGACGAAACGTATTATTACGAAGCCGTTACCGACATTGAATACTATTCGTTAAGCGCCGAACAATTTGCTGCCGCTGCCCAACAAAACCCACTGGTATACAAAGAGGTGCTTTATGAAGCCGGCCGGCGCTTGCAGTCGAACATACAGCAGCTAGAAAACATGGCGCTCAAGAATGCATACCGGCGTGTGGCGCACCTGTTGGTATACTTTGCCGCGCAGTACGGCCGGCCCACCGAAGGCGGCGTGCAGCTGGTTGTCCCACTGACTCACCAGGATATTGGGGACATGCTGGACCTTAGCCGCGAAACGGTATCGCGCGAGATGGCCAAGCTAAAAACGCGCGGTCTTATTGCCAGCGATAAAACGGTTATTATCCCGGATGTAGAAGCCCTAAAGGCTATTTACAACTAGTAATTTTGTGATAACTATCACGTTCAAGTGCGCGGTGCTATCACTGAGCTAAAGTTGCCAACCTTATAAGATGATAGTGCAGGGAAGAACATGGGCTTCCAAGCAGCAACAATATAAGTAAATCGTAGCGCAAGCATTGAACCGCCAGCCGCAACTATGGACGCTTGGCCGGCGGGGAGCTAATAGCGTAACCGGGCCTACGATACACATACCTCCTCATATACATTGAGGTTGTATTTGTTATGCCCGAAACGCTAGAGCGCTACACCCTAACCAGGAGGTGTGGCATATGGGAAAGTTATCACAAAAGCTCACGGGCTTATTTAGCAGTTTAATACTTTTTGTAGTACCGCTAAGTTTTATAGGACACAGCGCCGCCAATGGCTATGGCAGCTTCGACATAGGCAGTTTGCTGGCCTACAGCAATAACCAGCGGGCCGCCGCTGGTGAGGGTTACCTAAACCTTAACGGCGCGCTCGATAGTGCCGCCCAAGCTAAAGCCAATGACATGGTGAGCGAAAACTACTGGGGGCACTACAGCCCCAGCGGCGCATCGCCCTGGACTTTCATAAGCAATGCCGGCTACGGTTACAGTGCTGCCGGTGAAAACCTGGCCTATGGTTTTGCATCCTCAGCCGATGTCATAACCGCGTGGATGAACAGTGCCGAGCACCGGGCCAACCTACTGAACGGCGGGTTTGTAGATGTCGGGTTCGGTATAGCCAACAGCCCGAACTACGTTGGCACCGGGCCGGAAACCATAGTAGTGGCCGAATACGGTACGCCGCTATACACGCCGCCGCCCGCACCAGCCTACACCGCACCAGCAGCGCCAACTAGCTCCACTCCCGCTGCTAGCAGCACGCCAGCACAGGTAGACACCAGCGCTCCCGATACTGCTACCGCTGACACAACCACCCAACCCACCGATACCGCGCCTGCGCCTGCTCCGGCGGCAGCCACACCTATATCAACACCGCCGGAGCCGGCCAAGCCGGTACAGTCCACAGCTGCCAAGCCAAAGAAAGTCCAGTCAACGTGGGTAACCCAATTGCGCGATGGCCAGCTAGCCAAAAACGCCAAGCTAAACTTAACTGCCCAAAAAGTATCAGACAACTTCGCCCTAACCGGCGTAGCTGCCGCCACTGCCCTCGCTTTTATAGGCTACGCCGTACTACCGACCCGCATGCGCTAATGGGTAGCCGCAGGTAAACGTAAAAGCCGGACTAGGAATCCGGCTTTTAATATGTTCTCTGTTAAGAAAGAATTTTAAAATTTATTGTTGCATGTCACGCATCTGCTGATCATACCAGTTTGGCAAAGTGGCAATCCCGTAATATGGATGATTACTACCAGATACATATTCTGAAAGCGGGTCTCCCTTTCCGTAATGCCAGATTTCCTCTGGGTTGACGTGTAGGCCTGCAATCTTCGTCATAGCGTAATACAGAATGCGACGGCCTAGGACGATTTCGCCATTGTCCGGTGCTACCGGTTCTTGATCTTCAGAGTTATCGATATTACTTTGCCCGGGTACCATGTGATAACCTTCATGGAAGTCGGGAAAGGCCGTGCCTTTCACCTTGCCCCCAATATGGCCGCGGTTGAACGCTTCATCGGTATCCACATTAATGAGTGCGACGTCTACGGCGCCACCTGTTAAATGAGGTGTGGCAGTTGTAGGTTCTTTAGGCTCAGCGCAATAGTGGTAGACTTGTTCGCGCACTTGCTCATCAGTTAGCTCCGGATGTGCATGCTTAATAACCATTGGCCACGCCACCTCAAATGCAAACTTCTGGACGCTGTACGGTCGTAGGGCATCATCAATCCGTAGGCGTGCCGGTGCACCAAGTGCTTCACGTACATTTTGGTCCGAACGCAAGAATTCTTCGGCTCTTTTAAGCCTTAATGCCACATCCAAACGGACAAGCGGGGCATCCGGCACCCCAGGGAGCACTTCTCCGGTCATCGAGTTCGGCTTTGAGTAATAGCTGCTTGCATCAGTGAAGCCAAAATCGTCATCACGGGGATCCACAAGAGGGTCTTTGTACAATGGATGCTCAGCGTCAATAGGGAAACGTGTAGC
The DNA here is from genome assembly GCA_035690125.1 of Saccharimonadales bacterium (SeqCode). Classification (GTDB taxonomy): domain Bacteria; phylum Patescibacteriota; class Saccharimonadia; order Saccharimonadales; family UBA4665; genus DASSKV01. The sequence goes on from DASSKV010000113.1 coordinate 7,681, forward strand.
ATAACCTTCTTTGCTTAAGCGTAGTGCGGTGTAATTAGGGACGCGCTCAAAACTCATAGTTCACAATTATACCATAATACGCATATATTACCAGTGATTACTAGCTTTAGGACAATGGTTTTAGTATAATCAACCCCTGTAAGCCAAAATTTATTGGGGATTGGCCAAGCGGTAAGGCACTGGGTTCTGGTCCCAGGATCGGGGGTTCGAATCCCTCATCCCCAGCCAAGAGATACACCAAAGGTGACCGTAATGGTCCCTAAATAAAGCGAGAAGTTGTCTCGCTTTATTTATATACCTGCTAATGCCTAGCTCTTAAGAAACTTTTGCTCGCGGACAATACGATTTTT
>DASSKV010000114.1:0-9673 GCA_035690125.1 Saccharimonadales bacterium (SeqCode)
ACCACTCACAGTAGTTTTGGTGCCAGGAGCATTCCACACCAAGGCACATTGGTTACCCTTTGGCAAGATTCTCGAGGCAGCCGGGCATAGCGTCGTTTATCCCGAACTGCCGGCCCAAGACCCGAATGGTTCATTTGAAGACGATACAGAAGCTGTCAAAAAAGCAATAACTGGACTATCAAATATTCTTATTATGTTCCACTCGCGCGGCACCGAAACGGCCCGGTTGCTTGCGAGTGAAGATTTAGAGCGGTTTGTAGGGGCAATTATACTTAGCAGCGGCGGTCCGCATGCCTACCAGCTGGACCCTTCCTTTCCCGAAGCCGATATGCCCCGCTATACCGATGAGTACCAAAGTATCATTAGCCAAAAGCCCAATAACATGACCGGTATCGATAAAGAACGGGCAGGCTTTTTCTTATATCACGATGTAGAGGACGAGGCTATTAAACAACAGGCTGTTGATGACCTGCAGGACCAACGCAATTCCACGACTGACACTTCGCCGGTATATACACTACCGACCCAAGATTTAGCGATTGAAGTATGGCTGGGTATACGGGACAGAATTCTTACAACACCCCGTGCAGTCCGGGTTTGGAAAGAATTTGCCAATATTACCCCTGAGCCACTGCCCTCCGGGCATACTCCCCAGCTGTCCATAATCAATTATCTTTTTCGGCGCACAATACATTTTGCTAACCAAGCGCGCAAAACAAAGTAATTACCTGCCAAGCACCAGTTAGGTACTGTGACTGTATAATTAGGATGCAACTTGAAATAAGGAGGCGCAATGGAACCGCAAAAGCCCGAAACTTCACAAAAACCAACTAAGGGCTACGGCAAGCGGCCTGTTTGGCAGTGGATAGTACTGTATATTATTGTAGCGGTAATCGTGTATGGTTTAATCTACTGGTTATTCATACATAAGGGCGGTAGCTCTGCTGGTTATTAAGTAGTTGTTACCAGGCCGCTATACACAAAACCCCCGGAGTTCGGGGGTTTTGTTTTGTGGCGCTTACTCTAGTACAGGCCAAGTTTGGACGCGCAAGCTGGCCATGGGCTCCAGCCGCGGGCAGCTTGGACTTTGCTGGCTATCGCTATTTGCTGGTCCCTAGTAGCCAAGTCGGCGCGCTCGGCGTAAGCGCCGCCGCCATTGCTTAGCCACGTATTGTAGTCAAACTGCACACCGCCATAAAAACCATTGCCTGTATTTATGGCCCAATTGCCGCCGGACTCACACTGGGCAAGTTCGTCCCATACACTTCCGCTGGGTGCCACAGGTGCAGCAGAGCTGTGGTAAGCCGGCTGCTGGGGCGTTGTCTGCAACGCTTGTGGAGCGGCTGCTATAGCAGCCTGTACCTTTTCGGGCAGCGGCCGGTCTGGCAGCTGTTCCTCCTGTGCCGGGATGGTGATGACCTCGTTTGGGAATATCAGGTCGGGGTCGTTAATATTCGTGTTCTTGTCGTACAACCGGACATACGTCGTGCTATTGTCCGTAGCTAGCTTGGTAAGCGTGTCGCCTTGCTGTACCGTTACTGTTTTGTCCGCGGGCTTCGTTGTAGCCGATGCCACTTTTGCCGTACCCCGCTTTGTAGCGGCGGATGCGGAACTACCGCTTACCCCCGTTACTAATGCAACGAAAATAATCGCTGCGAGAACTATGCGTAAACGCATTACACCTCCTTACCCCAATCTGTACCCTCTGATATTTAAAGTTAGTAATTGGCTATGCTTTTTATATTTTGCGGGCACCTTGTGGGGCGTGCGAACGCGGGCTCTCAAAACCGCGAACACAAGGTTTGATGATACCAAATGGACAAATTGTGTCAAATCTTACAGAGTGAATATGTTATGAAACCATAAGCATATTGGGTCAATGCTTTGCTGTTATACACACAACGCTAATGGCTACAAATAGCTTTGTAGTTATTTGCAGTAATTGGGTTTATAACTAATGCAGGCTTCTGCCGAAAAAATACCAGAAATGGGTAATAATCAATGCCCCAAGAAGTAGTAACCAGGCTACTAAGATGTCTGCATGGTGGCGCCGGATACTTTTGTGTACCCGGTGAAGACTAGGGTGTAAGGATATATTGTCATGTCCCAAGTTATAAAGTGTGATATACCAAAACGTCGTGATAGTCAGCACCCACACAACCATACAGTATGGGCACAATGCGCCTATGCGATAGACACTCGCAATAAACAACCAGTGGACGAACACAACACCAAGCAACGCGCCAGCGTTCAGCCCTAGCCAAAACCAGCGTTTGAGCTTAGCGCCCATAAGCAACACTACACCAGTTGTTATAAGCACCGGGAACGTAGCCAAGCCTATAAATGGGTTAGAAAACCCAAATAAGTGCGCTTCACCGGAACGCATAACCGAACCGCAGCTAATAACCGGGTTAAGGCTACACGACGGCTTGTAGCCAGGGTTAGCTAATAGTTTCATTTGGTCGTCAAGTATTATGAACGACGCCAATAAACCAAGTACGCCTGCCACCACCAATATCCAGGGTAATATCTTTTCTAGGCTCACATGTTGCTTCATTGCCGCCATTATACGTTTGCGCACATCTTGTGCATGTGACCATAATCACATGGTGCTTATGTTATTTTGGTATAATTAACTGCATTACAACCGCTAATAAAAAGGACACCTAAATGGCAACGAGTAAAGTTGGGCGGCGCAAGCTCATAGACAAAACATTAAGTGCGTTTGGCATAGTAGCAACAGTAGCGCTTTTCGCAATTGGCGGACTGGCGTGGTGGGGTTATTCCTTTGCCACCGGTAATGTCCACGATAACTTAGTGGAACAGAAAATATACTTCCCGGATGCCGGCTCACCCGGCCTAACATCGTTGCCAGCTGCCGACCAAACCCAAGTGGCCAAATACGCTGGCCAGCAGGTACTGACCGGTGACCAAGCTAAGGTTTTTGCAAACAACTACATAGCTGTGCACCTCAAGGAAGTTGCCGGCGGACAGACTTACGCGGAAGTAAGCGGCCAAGCACTCAAGGACCCGACCAACGCTAAACTACAGGGCCAGGCAAATACGCTCTTCAAGGGTGAAACGCTGCGCGGCCTACTGCTTGGCGATGCTTACGCATTTTGGACTGTCGGTACCATAGCTAAAGACGCTGCCCTAGTTGCTTTCGTAGCGGGCTCAGTCATGGCAGTACTCACACTGCTGGGTTTTTGGCACCTTTCCCGGTTGTAGCAATAACTTACGCTTCCAGTGACGGTAACTTACCGTAGCGCAGCTCTAACGGCTGCGCTTTTCCTTTCTGTGCTACCAGTACCAGGTTTTGTGGTAACCATAGCGAAAACAACGAGCGGCCGGCTGGGTATGTTTCAACTGTGCTGAAAGTGCGCGCGTAACTTGACACCAACTTGCGTATAGTTTCGGCATTCCGGCCATAGTATGGTGATATGACGTTCATAGCCATAACCCCGCTTGGCTTTAGGTGGGCTTTTACCAGTGCCGCAGTTTCGGGTTCTAAAAATATATCCGGAATCGTCGTGTGCGTAAACACATCTATAAGGATTATATCGTACGCCCCTGCCGTCTTTTCCAAAAACTGGATTGCATCGCCGGTATGTATGCGTAACCGCTCGCTGGCCCTGAGGCCAAAATAGCGTTCGGCTATTGCTTGTAAGCCGCCGTCCAATTCCACTACATCGATAGTTAGCTCCGGATACTTTGCTAGTAACGCTTTGGGCAGCGTAAACGCGCCGCCGCCAAGTAGCAACAGCCGTTTTGGTTGCACGCTCTCCACCAGCTCAACAAATCGCTGGTTGTAGTCGAACAGCAAGTCCGGCTGGCCATCTGTTGCTATGCCAGACTGTGCTGCTGAGCGGGGGCCGCTGTACAGTACTCGGGCCGCCCTTCCTTCATAAATAGTGTCTATGACCTGGTAGTGGCCGTGTTCGGTATCACCATCAAATATAAGCACATCAGCCATACTACCAGTATAACCACGCAGGATTACTTAGTGCTGTATTAGTCCAGGTTATTTTTGACGTATGTACTACCGCCCTCTAGCGTTGCGGTCAGTGTGTACTTGGAACATGTGGTATCGTCCGATTCGCAAGAAGTGTCGCTGTCATTAGTAACTTCGTAAGAGTAGGCTTTGGCTGCCGGGCTACTAACGAGCGTTTGTGACGAGCCCTGCGGGTCTTCCAGCGCAGCGGGGTCAAGCCCTTTCAGGTTGCTAGATACCCATGCTGAGTTGTTCATGTCAGTCAGGCTGGGGTAGTGGCCATTCTGTGCGAAGTAAGCCTCTAGGTGCGTCTGTACCGAATTAACATCCGATTGGCGGTTTGCATTGCGGCCTTTGGCCTGAATGCCAGTGTAGGTTGTTATAACAAGTGCAGCCAAAATACCAATAACGACAATAACTATTAGTAGTTCGACAATGGTAAAACCAGCTTGTTGTCTTTTAATTTTCATGTGCGGTGCCCTTTGAATTACAGTATGGGCACACTTTACCCTAAGCATTAGCTTTTTGTCAATGAAGTACTAACGCACGTAACGGAGGAAGGATATAAAAGACGAGACACCAAGTAAGCCAGGCGTTCTAGCCTTCGCTACTGCTGGGTCTGGTAGCGCAAAGTGCAGGTCCGTACTGTGCATATCGACACCTCTAGTTTTGCCATTGAAATCACGCGTTAAGGCGCTCGTTAGAGGCAATTCTGGCCCCGCAAATGAACGTAAGTATACCTTTGGCCTTACGTTTTCTGGCGTGTTACTGGTAATTTCGGTAATGTTGCCGTTGCCATCAACAATAATGTTACGCATGGGCGGCACGATGCCACGGATATGTATTACTTGGCTTACACTTATGCTATCCGCACTAGCCAGCCCGAGGGGGCTAAGCACAATAACTATAGCTAGCAGGCTCCAAAACTTCTTCACGCACAGGATTATACACCAAAATATTTGACATGTGCTGTGAAATATTTTAAAACATAAGCATTATGTGTCGGGACACGCAATAAAATTAGCGCTGTTTCGTCTGTTTCTTTACCGGCTTAGCACTTTTAATAGCGCTCGAGTTCAATTGTCCTAGCATTTGTTCAATAGTCATTTCCTTACTCCTTTTTTCTGTTTTAATATTTCCTCACTGCATAAGGATAAACCGCTCATGCTAGTACAAGCTGTAAAAATTCTTACAAATTGGCCGTTTAGTGATTATGGCTGTCGTGTGGGCAATCAGACTGGGGCGGTAGGGCTTTGGGTTGGCCAAGTAATTTAGCAGTCTGTATGCTGTGGTAGAGTGTTTTTATAACTTCCTGTGCCTGCTCAAAACTCATACCAAGCTTAGCAACTGGAGCGGCCTGGCCTTTGTCGCCATTTTGTGTGAAGGTAAGCGTTATGCCGGTAGGCGAAGTATCAATAGTTACGCCATCGGTGTACATAGTGCGCAGGTCTACTGCCAGCAACATTACTATGGATTTGCTATTGAGTATTTGGTCTTTTACTTGGATTTGTTCTGGGACTTCACCGTCATAACCTGCCAGCTCCCACAGCTGCACTGCCTCTTGGTCCTGCATGTCAAAGTGGCTTATAAGTAAGAGCAGTATGTCTTCAGCAGGCCGCTCTTCGCCAGCTTCAATTCGCTGCATCAGCCGCTCTTCTATCTCTACGGCACCCGCTACTTCTGCCAGGCTCTCCTTTATTTGTTCCCGCAAGTATTTCAGGTGTGTGCCTAGCGTTATGAATGGTGCCTTCGGTTCTTTCATGTCCTTCCATAGTACCCCTGCATTAGTTGCGGCTGCAAGCACAAGCAGGTGCGTTACAATAAAGTGGTGAACTTTTTCCACAATGTCACCCTTGCCGATTTTTCTACTATGCGTTTGGGCGGCCCAGCCGCGCACATGGCCGAAATACACAGCCATCAAGAGCTCACCGAGGCATTGGCTTGGGCGGCCAACCAACAACTACCGGTCATCATGATAGGCAGCGGCAGTAACATTGTCTGGAATGACAGCGGCTACCCGGGCCTAGTGCTGGTAGACAAAATAAAGCGCTATGAAGTCTTCGAAGAGGACGAAACGAACGTGTATGTGACCATTGGCTCTGGTGAGCTATGGGACAGTGTAGTTGAGCGGACTGTGCAGGCTGGCTTGACCGGTATAGAAGCGCTCAGCCTCATACCTGGTACGGCCGGTGCTACACCTGTTCAGAATGTTGGTGCTTACGGCCAAGAGATATCGCAGACATTGGTCACTGTGGAAGCTTACGATACGCAAACTGGGCAGTTCCTGAACATCCCGGCCATGGACTGCGCCTTTGCATACCGGACCTCACGCTTTAAAACGACCGACCACGGTAGGTTTTTTATAACTGGGGTTACGCTCCATCTAACCAAAGGCAACCCGCAGCCACCCTACTACCCTTCCGTACAGACATACTTTGAAGAACATGGCATATCCCAGCCAACCCCCCATGACATGCGTAGCAGCGTTATTGCCATCCGCTCCGCCAAACTCCCTGACCCGGCAGTTGTCGCCAATAACGGCTCGTTCTTTGCTAACCCGATAGTTGACGAAGATGTGCTGGTACAACTACAAGCCGACTACCCAGACATACCGCACTGGCCCACTAGCGATAGCCGCGTCAAGCTCAGCGCTGCCTGGCTTATAGAACAAGCCGGGTTTAAAGATTTCCACGACCCAGAAACCGGCATGGCTACCTGGCCCAAGCAGCCGCTGGTATTTGTAAACGAACATGCCAAGTCCACCGCTGACCTGTTAAAATTCCGCCAGAAAATCCTCGACGCCGTGCAGGCCAAATTCCAGATAGGCTTAGTACAAGAACCGGAACTTTTACCTTAAAACCCCAGGTCTGAATACTGCTTACCTTCGGCGACACAATGCAGGGCTTGTTTAACCACCGGTGAAGTTTTTACGGGCAAATCATCTATAAAAAACCATTGTAAATCATCGCATTTGTCAGGTTCGCAATTAGTCGGCTCACCCTCCCACGTATCCGCTTCAAAAAAGAAATCGACTCTTTCATGGTCCTTTTCTTCAGCGACGCGGTGGATAACATGGACAAACCCTAAATCTTTGACTTGAATGGTAACGCCTACTTCTTCTTTCGCCTCCCGGGCCGCCGCCTGGATAGCCGTCTCGTGGCCGTCAATATGCCCAGACGGAAGGCTGTAGTAGCCATCGAGGTAACCAGTATTGGCCCGTCGGATAAGCAATACCTTGCCTTCTTTGCGCAATATTATGTAAGCGGCAGGGATTAGAGAGAATTTACCGTTAATCATTTGTCACTTGGGAGCAGGTACTTTAGGGCGAAGGCTTTTACTTCTTCGCGCAGTTTAGCTAGCTTGGTTTCGTCTTCGCGGGCATCAATGGCTTGCTTCATCCACTCGGCTATCTGTTCCATGTCTTTTTCAACTAGGCCGCGGGTGGTTATAGCTGGCGTACCCAGACGGATACCGCTGGGGCGGAATGGTGGCAGCGGGTCATCTGCAATGGCATTTTTGTTAAGAGTAAGACCTATTTTGTCCAGGGCTGTTTCGGCTACATTACCGTCTATGCCGAACGATGAGTATACATCTGCCAAGATCAAATGGTTGGACGTGCCGCCGGTGACTAGCTTGAACCCGCGCGCTAGCAATGCATCCGCTAACGCGGCAGCGTTCTTTACTATTTGAGCCGCGTACTCCTTGAACTCCGGTTTGAGCGCTTCACCGAAGGCAACTGCCTTGGCGGCTATGATGTGCTCGTGCGGGCCGCCCTGCATGCCAGGGAAGACTGCCCGGTCTATGAGCGTAGGGATGTTTTCTAACGTCTTTTCCGGTGCCTTCAGGGGGTTGCCCACCGTACCCTTAGATAAGATCATTCCGCCGCGAGGGCCGCGCAACGTCTTATGCGTCGTAGTAGTGATAATGTGGAAACCGTAGTCAAACGGGTTTTTGGCTACACCGCCGGCTATCAGCCCGGCTATGTGCGCCATGTCCGCCATAAGCAAACACTCATCTCCGACCTCTTTGCCTATGGCCGCGAACTTAGCGTAGTCCAGTTCACGCGGGTAGGCGCTAAAGCCGGCCAGAATAATTTTCGGCTTGTGTTTTAGCGCTAGTTCTCGTAGTTCATCGTAATCTATTTCGCCAGTGGCTGGGTCCTTCATTTTGTAGCGGATGAAGTTATACAGTTTGGCGCTGCGCGTTACCGGGGCGCCATGGGTTAAGTGGCCCCCGTGGCCCAGGTCCATCGCCAGCACCGTATCACCAGGCTCAAGCCAGGCGCTATACACAGCTTCGTTAGCCGGGGCCCCACTATGCGGCTGCACGTTGGCGTGGTCCGCCTTAAAGAGTTTTTTGGCGCGGTCTATAGCTATCTGCTCTACTTTATCGGTGTTTTCTTGGCCGCCGTAGTAGCGCTTGCCCGGGTAGCCCTCGCTGTACTTGTTGGTAAACACACTGCCCATAGCGGTTAGTACATCGCGTGATACATAGTTTTCAGAGGGGATGAGCTCTAGCCCCTCACGCTGCCTCTTTTCTTCCGCGGCTATAAGCCGTGCAATCTCTTCGTCAATCATAGCTTCCTCCAGTCGGTTATGTTCAGTATAAATCAGTATGTGGAGAAAGCTAAACCATGTGCATAATTGTAGCACTTATTACGCCAAAAATGCACTTTTACAGATTGAACAACAATATCATATATGATATATTTACTGCTATATGAATAATTCCAACGAGAAGATCGGCCAACTTATTGCCCAAGTACGGCAAGAACGCGGCCTAACCCAAGCTGCCTTCGCAAAATTACTCAACACCAGCCAGTCAGCCGTAAATCGCATGGAGCACGGCAAGCAAAATATGAGCCTGGAAACGCTTGGCCGTATAAGCGACGTGCTGAACAAGCAGCTTATAACCCTCGGCGGTGGCGTAAACCTGCGCATAGAGGGCGGCCACGAGCTACATGGCAAAATCACCCTCAAGACTAGCAAGAATGCGGCAGTTGGCTTACTTTGTGCCAGCCTACTCAACTACGGTGTTACCCGGTTTACATCCTTTCCGCGCATAGAAGAGGTGTACCGCATAATCGAAGTACTCGAAAGTGTTGGTGTGCAGTGCAAGTGGTTGCCTGGCAACGACCTGGAAATACGTCGCCCCGAAAAGCTGCAGCTCGACAAGCTGGACGCTACCGCCGCGCGCAAAACCCGCTCCGTGCTCATGCTCATCGGCTCCATCATGCACGACTTTGCCGATTTTAAAATCCCATACGCCGGGGGCTGTAAGCTTGGTACCCGCACGGTAGAACCGCACTTGTTTGCGCTCGAAGAGTTCGGCGTAAGCATTCTGGCAACAAAAGGCAACTACAACGTTACGGTCAACAAGAAACCAGCTGGCCGGATAACCCTGTATGAAGCCGGCGATACTGTTACCGAAAACACTCTGCTTGCTGCGGCACGTACAACCGAAGAAACCGTTATAGAATTTGCTAGCTCCAACTATATGGTCCAGGACGTGTGTTTCTACTTGCAGAAACTGGGCGTACAGGTGGAAGGTGTTGGCACCAGCACTTTGCGTATCCGCGGCGTTGACTTTATAAAGAAGAACGTTACCTATTCCCCTGCCGAAGATCCTATAGAAGCCATGTTCTTTACGGCAGCAGCCGTAACAACCAACTCCGAGATAACC
>DASSKV010000115.1:0-14497 GCA_035690125.1 Saccharimonadales bacterium (SeqCode)
CTTACGCACACTGGCATACCGCCTACTATCAATGACCTATACGACGTTTTGCTCCACATGGGCGGCACCGGACCGCAGCTGGCACAGCGCCTGCGCAAGTACACGAGCGGTACCTTTGCGGGCATATTTAGCCAGCAATCCAACACCGACATCAACAACCCGCTGGTTGTCTTCAACATCCGCGACCTCGAGGACGAACTGCGGCCAGTGGCTATGTACATAGTACTTAACTACATCTGGAACAAGACCAAGAGTGACCAGCGCCGCCGCCTGCTTATTGTCGATGAGGCTTGGCAGCTTATGAAGTACGAGGATAGCGCCAACTTCCTCTTTAGCATTGCCAAGCGCGCCCGTAAGTATAACCTTGGCATCACTACCATTACTCAGGATGTCGAAGATTTTATGGGCTCCCGTATGGGCCGGGCTATCGTTGCCAACGCCAGCATGCAGTTCCTGCTTAAGCAGAGCTCTAGCGCAGTCGATGTGCTCAGTGATGTGTTTAAGTTAACCAGCGAGGAAAAGAAGCGGCTCAGCCAGTTCCCGGTAGGGCAGGGCTTGTTTTTTGCCGGCCAAAACCACGTCCACATCCAGGTTGTCGCCAGCCCCACCGAAGCCGGGCTCATAACTACCAACCCCCAAGAGACCCAAGCCCAAGCCACCCAACAAGTAGATGTACCGTTGCAACAAGGTATGCCTCGAGCCCAAGGTACCATAGACCTTTCAAACCGCTTATACCCAGGCATGTAATATACTGTAAACATAAGGACTTAAGTTAGGGCAAAACCAACATGGCAAATGCCTCTCAGTTATTCAAAGATGACGAGGAAGAGCGCGCGGGCTCCAAAGTTCCGAGCGATGATGAGCTACGCCACATAACGGGAATCGACAAAGATAGTGAGCCCTCTATGGAGCAAAGCGCCAATGCGGAAACAGCTTCGGGCTTAGCCGAGAAAGAAAAGCTGGCAAATGCAGAGGGGGGCCCTGCAGGTGCGGACAGCGGAGCAATTAATAAGCAGGGGCTATCTGCGGCAGAAAATGATGGAGTACTTGGTGCCGGCTTTAACCCAGACGACAAACAGCGGGCAGTCCGTGCCCGGTCATGGATAAAGCGTAATCGAGGCAAGGCTGGGATCGGCCTACTGGCTGGCGGCGGCGTTATAGGCTTATTGTTTGGAGCAATTACGCTTTTACAGCCTTTTCGGCTTTCAGATTTTATGGCCAATGTGGAAGCTAGCGCCTTTGGCCGTTATCAAATCGATATGCGCGGCAGGTCAAGCAAGTGGCTACAAGCTTATGTAGTCCTGCGCCTCGGAGAAGTAGAAGACCCCAAACTAGCCCCTCAGGACAGGGACAATTTACTTTTCAGGTCGGATAAAGTTGATACCAATAATTATGTTAAGGATTGGTACCGTACTCTTCGGGCCTCCAAATTTGAGCAAGACGTTTTTGGAAGCCAAGGTATCAAATTCAGCAGTGTGGCAGTGAGAAATGGCAATATGATACAAATTCGCCCAGCGAAAATAATTGTTAACGACAAGACTATTGAGTCAGGGCTGATCAAAATCAATGGAGCGCCTGGCGGTGATTTAACAGAAGCCGAGTTTAATGCCCTCACTTCAGCCGATGTAAGCTCGTTGAACGGGCGTTTGCGCAATTTTGTTGAGGTCGAAACATTCAATAATGACAAAGAAGCCAGGTCGGCCATAAAGCAAGTTGTTCATGACCGATACCCAAGGTGGTGGAATGCTGTCAAACGGTACCACCTGCGCCATGACATACAAAACATGATAGGGGTGCGCTCATGGACCTTCTTTGAAACTACCCGCAGCAACCTTGCAGAGAAAAAGATATCTATACGCAACAAAATCGTAGCCAAGATGCTCCCCGAGGACACAAAATCCGGCAAATTTATCCAGTGTCTTTTTGGCATTAGTAACTGCAAGGCTTCGGCTGACCCAGCAAACCCTGACGCGCGTGCCCTCCCGCTCGATGGCAGCACCAAGGACGGCACCGATAAGACCTGTGACGCAAATTGCCCTCAGGGGGAACAAGGCAAAACGCTTGGCGATGGCACGGGTACATCTACCCTGGGAGAAGGGGCAGCTGATACGGCTGACCTCCTTAACAAAATGATTTCAAAGATAATCGCCAAGGCCAGCCTTCTGTCACTCCTGGATACGCTTTCGCGCTTCGACGCCACCCTGCACGACCACAAGCTTTCAAAGCTCGTTACCATGGCTAAGTCAGAACAGGCAGCAGGACTGTTTACTGTCTTTGCCGTGGCGGGCGACCAGCTAAAAACCGGGCAAGTTACCAGTAGTGAGGTCAACGATTTTATGAATGCCTTCGGCAACCCTACAAATAGTGAGGGCTGGAGCAGTGTAGTCAAACCTACGACTGCCGCGGGCGTTGCTTCGGCCGCTACTAGCAGCACCGGCAGCACTTTTACGCCGGCAAAAGACAAGACGGAATTTTGCTCTAAAGAGCACCAGCAACTTATAGCACAACCCCAAAACTACGCGAAAGCTGACCAGGAATATCAATACCTATGCCCGCAGTATCAAGTCGGTTCAAACGATAACAATGCCGCCGCCCTTGAGAGCGCCTGGGATAATGGGCCAGGTTTGATTTTGCACCCTATATTAAAAATCTACCACGAGACAGTAGGTGGAATACTTGGGGTGTTCAATAGCATTGTGGGCTTTGTTACTGGGCCAGCCATCAATGCAGCTTTGAGTGCGCTCGGCCTTTCAAATGACATCAAACAAGTATCTGCCTGGATTGCTGAAAAGGCTTTGTCCTTCTTTGGTGGTGGTTCAATGATTGATGACAGTACGCCGAGTGGGCAAGTGGGCAACGTGATATTGGAGGGCGGCTCAGTTTTGGCGGAAGCCACGGCAAGAGACCAAGGCGCCGCCCTTACTACCCCTGGCACCGCGGCCCTTGCAACCAATAACTATTTCGCATACCAGGCAGATTCTACGCATTCAGCAAGCTTTTTCAGCCGCTACCTTTCTACTTCCAACCCCCGCTCATTGCTGTCGCAACAGCTATTTGCATTTAGCAACCTTTCTTTGGGCAAGCTGAGCAATGATTCACTGAATGTTTTTGGAAGCGCGTTAAGCGGTCCGGCAAAACTAATCAACAGCGGCGCCCACGCGGCTACGTATGACCCGTATGCGGCAGCTAAGTTCTCAGCTATCTCTACTTTTGACTTTCCGTCAGAATGCCTAAATTCAGACCCGCTAGACATGACACCGGCCTCCTCAACGAACGCTGACGACTTGGGCTACTTCAAACCCGACGAGCTAACCTGGGAGCTCATGAGCAACAAAGAAGCATGGTATGACGAACTGTACAAGCGTGTGGGAGGAGACGAAAATAAGGCCATGCAGGTGTGGAACTGCGCCCTACTAGACAACACCGCCCGTGGCGGCATAGGCGCTTTATACGGGGCGCCAGGAGTGGATGCGTTTGGTGGGTAATATGAAGGGCTTTCAAAGATTATTAGATGGTAAGTTTATGAAGCTTGTTGTATTTACTAGCTTGCTGCTTGGACAGTGCCTGTTTATAAGCTTGCCGGTGCTTGCCGATACCATTACAGACTACAACTCTTACTGTATCGAGCTGGGCTGCTCTTATTACGACCCAAACAGTACCGGATGTGACGGGGTTAGCGGCGATGTGACAACCGCGTCGACGGGTCTGTCTTCGGATATCGTTTCGCAAATAAACAAAAACCGTCCTGTTTACGAGCAGGCGGCAGCCGCCACCAATGTCCCTTGGCAGCTTTTGGCGGCAATTCATTACCGAGAAACAAACCTATCAACCACCGAATCTAATTTATTCCAGATTACGGGATACAGCGGGCCAAGCGACTTTTTGAGCCAAGCAATAGCTGCGGGTAATTTTTTACAGCACAGCTCCGTGCCGGGTAATTTGCCAAACCACCGCGCACCACTACAGCAAACAGGTAATGACAATGAGGAAGTCAAGGATACTATTTTTAGTTATAACGGCCGCGCCTCAGCATACGCTCAACAGGCCCAGCAGTTAGGTTTTAACCCAGCAACCCAGCCGTACGAGGGCTCACCTTACGTCATGAACAACTTCGATGCGACGCATCACGACATGGGCATAATTACGGGTGCCCACGGCCCGAATGTAATAGATGGCGTAGATACTAGGTTCGGAGCATTCACTGTGTTTATTTTACTCGGTGGTGGCACAGGCGCGGTGAGCACCGGTGGATGTGCGCAAAGTGGTGCTGTTGCAGGCAACGCCGTACAAACTGCTATTAATTACGCGTGGCCAGATTACCATAACGCCCCATATACAAAGATGAAGTCCTCCTATGCGGCCGCTATATCTAAGGCTGTCGCTAATGGTGAATATGTTGGCGGTATAGCCGGTGAGCCTGGTATCGACTGTGGCGGTTTTGTAACGCGTGTAATGCGAGATAGCGGAGCCGACCCCAACTACAACTGGGGGCCGCACGACTCGCGCCAAGGCCCTACTACTAGCCAAGAGGCTTACATGGATGCGCACCCCGAAAAGTACCAGCGGCTTGGCCCCCAGACAAGTACTGCCAACCTGCAGCCAGGTGATATTGCAATCAATAGTGAACACACCTATTTATACGTCGGTAAACAATCGGGATTTAATGGTAACTCAGCATCAGCATCCGTAGGCCCATCATCTGCCCGTTCCCCCATGGCAAGTAATGCCTACTTCACTAACGATGTCGGCAGCTTCATTTGGTATAGGCTAATAAAGGCGGGGTAGGGTATGTATGAGCAACGCAACACAAAACGATTAATTATTGCCTTGGTGACATGTGTCCTTTTGGCTGCCGGATGGTTTGGAGCTAACTATGCCAACCACCATGGTAAAACTAAGGTGACCGTGTACGCCGTACCGAGTGACTCTACCGTAAAGCTAAACGGTTCGCCAATAGGTACTGGTGTCATCTATCTTAAGCCGGGACACTACACCTTTGAAGCCTCAAGGCAAGATTTTGGTTCCGTAAAAAGCTCTATCGACGTGCAGCAAAATGGGCGTCCACAAACCATTTATTTGTTACCCATACCAAATACTGCTGCAGCAATTGAGTTCCTCAACCAGCATCCCGAAATCCAACAACAGCGTGAAAGGTTAGGCGGGGTAAATTCTGAGTCAAACCAAACGGCTTTAGCACAAAAATACCCCATAATTAGCAAGCTGCCGGCCTATACAGCCCACTACCGCATAGACTACTCGTTGGATAGCAAGCAACAAATAAGTTTCGCTGTCACCCTATACGCCATATCGAACAATCCAAACCAATATCAGCAGTATGTTCAGCAGCTACAGCAATATAAAGCCGAGGCCCTGCAATTTTTGACCTCTAACGGTATTGATACAAGTAAAGTTTTGATTACGTATACACCAAGCATTTAGCCCCCCAAGGGGATGATGTGGGTGGTTTCGGTGAAGTTTTGGATGACTACGTCGGCATCGGTGGTCGTTATGAAGGTTTGGTAGTCCCGCAGGTAGTTGGTTAAGGCGCGGCGGCGGGCGCCGTCCAGTTCGCTGAACACGTCGTCTAGCAGGAGCAGCGGGGTAGTGCCGCGGGCTTCTTTAATTATTTCTAGTTCCAGTACTTTCAGGCCTAGCACAAGGGTCCTTGCCTCGCCTCGGGAGGCTGTCTCCTGGGCTGGGTGGTCGTCAAATAACACAAGTAGGTCTTCGCGGTGCGGGCCATATGATGTAAAACCGCGCTCGGCGTCTACCGCTACGTTTGCCTCTAGCTTTTTGAGCAGGCTGGTTTCATAGGCTTCGACCGGCCAACGGGCATCGTAAAGTAGTCCGGTTTTGGTTTTGGTGTGCGACAAGCTCTCGTACAGGCTGCCTATTTTATTGTCCATTTGGTCAGCCAGTTGGTGGCGGTAGCGCACTATTTGGCCGGCCAGTTGGCTTAAGCGCACGTTCCAGGGGAACAACTTAGTGTGGTTGGGCGAGCCATGTTTAAGCAGGGCGTTGCGCTGGGCAAGGGTACGGCGGTATTGGCGGCGCAGCGTGCCGTACCCAGCCACCGTCTGCTCCAGGAGGTCATCTAGGTACGCCCTGCGGCCATCCGGCGACCCGGAAAGCAGCAGCAGGTGGTTTGGCTCAAACAGCACCGCAGGCAGGCTGTGCGCAAGCGTCAGGCGCTTGTAGGTTTTGCCATCAATTTCGTACGCCTTGCTCGGGCTAGGCTCAAAGGTAAGTTTGAGCGTCCGTTCGCTACCGTTCTGCAAGTGGGCGTCCAGGCGCGCCCAGGGCTCGCTAAATGCAATAAGCTCGGCATCCTTAACCCTGTATGAGCTGCCTCTAGCTAGTACCAGCAACGACTCCAACAAATTGGTTTTGCCGCTAGCATTCGGCCCGACGATGATGTTTACTCTCGGTTCAAACTCAAACTGCTCGTCTGTATATGAGCGGAAGTTCTGCAGGCGCAGATCGGTAATCATATGGTTATTATATCTTTATAGGTAGCTGGTAAGGGAAAAGAGCAGCCCGACAAAATGTATTCCATTTTGCCGGCGCGATGAGAAAAACCGTTAGGTTTGTCTCCATTACGATTTCAGGGGCATGATGATGTGTTGGTAGTCTTTGCCGTCTGGGTCTTTTAGTAGGGTTGGTTCGAGCTTACCGTTAAAGCCAAACGTGACGTTCTCGCCACTCAACACCCCAAGGGCATCAAGCAGGTAGCGAGAGTTCAGGGTAATGCTGCCGCTGCCGGTAACCTTGCCGTTGGCTGTGGCGGTGTTTTCACCAAGCTGCGAGGCAATAGAGCGGATGCTGAGCGTACCGGCGGCTTCGTCTACTTCGAGCGTTACGCTGCCGGCGCTTTCGCGGGCAAACAGGCTTGATACCTTCGTGACATTTACGAAGTCTGCCCGCTTTAGGGTAACCTCCGTAGTAAAGCTCGCCGGTATGAGCTTACGGTAGTCGGGGTATTTACCCTCTACTAGGCGGGCTGTCAGTTCCACGTCGCCTACCTGGAACAACACCTGCTGTTCGTCATGTGTAACCTGCACTGGGCCCTCGTGGTCGCCTAGGATGCGCAGCAAGTCATGTAGGGCAGTGGCTGGTACTAGCAGGTTTACCTCTGCTTTGTTATTGCCTAGTTCTTTTTCGGCTAAACGGTAGCTGTCGGTAGCCGCAAAGTATAGCTTTCCATTGAATGTATGTATAAGCACCCCTGTAAGTACTGGGCGGGAATCTTCGTTGGAAGCTGCAAATATCACTTGCTGCAAGCCCTTCTTGAGCAGCGCGCCGTCTACTGACCAGCTTGTGCCGCTGCTTATTGCCGACATAACAGGGAAGTCATCTGCCGCCACACCGTTTACTACAGACTTGTATTGGTCGGTAGATACTTTTAGCTTTGTCTCTTCTAGGTCTAGGTTTATTACGCCGGCAGGCAGGCTGCTTATAAAGTCTTGCATAAGCCGGGCAGGGACGGTAATAGAGCCTTCTTCGTTTACCTTAGCGCCTATGTAGTGGGTAATAGCGATGTCAAGGTTGGTAGCCGACAGGCTTAGGCGGTTATTACTAGTCTTAATAAGTACGTTGGCAAGTATAGGCAAAGGGTTACGGCTATTAGCCACGCGGGCGACAGAGCCGAGAGCGCGGTTTAGGTTTTCCTGGGTGACCTGCAGTTTCATCATGTACTCCTTAAATTAAAGACTTGTTATTAGTTTGAGAGCAGTTTGGTATGAAAAGCGAGCACCACAACGGAGCCGTACTAAACAGTACGGTGGAGTGAGGAGACGGAGCTTTTCGCCCGGAATGTGCCAAACTAGTAATAAGTAATATATATACTTTGTAGTTGTCTTTATAGGTCCTGTGGATAGTGGGGGAAACTACAGCGTTAACAGATATAAAATGCCAAAAATAGTTGTGGGAAACAGCAGTGGAAAGCCGGGTAAAAAATGTGTGCAAACGGCTGTTTATACCCACGGGCAGCTGCCGGCCTGAACCGGCAGCAGTGTATAAACCCTTGTTTCGTCCCAGGCCACGCCACAGGTTATAAACAGCCTTTCCCCAGCCATTAGTAGCCGGAATTCCCCCATCTACTATCTTCCAAACCCCAACTACCAATTTATGCATACAACCGCTCCTTTATGGCAGAAATAGCAGTACGCATACCAGCATCTACGCGAGACTCTTTCTCTATCTTTTCTACGGAGTGGATGGCGGTGGTGTGGTCTTTGCGGCCGAGTTCCCGCGCAATCTTCGGAAAGCTTAGGTGCAGCTCGCTCCGCAGCATGTACATCGCAATCTGGCGGGGGACTACTATGTCTTTATCTCGCTTAGGTCCCATGATGTCCTCTACTGGTACCTGGAAGTGGCGAGCAGTACGCTCTATTATCTGCTTAGCACTTAGGTGCTTTGGCCGGGTCTTGCTGACGCCAAGCAGGCTAGTAGCAATAGTTAGGGATGGCTCTAGCGCCCGCATTTCACAGAATGCCAGCAACTGGTTCAGGGCACCTTCCAGTTCACGAATGTTTGTCTGGACATTGGTTGCCAGGTACTCCACAACGTCTGATGGGAGTGATATGTCGTGGTTCTGAGCTTTGGTCTGGACTATGGCGCAGCGGGTTTCAAAGTCCGGTATTTGCATATCTATACTCATGCCCCAGGCAAAACGGCTGCGCAGGCGTTCTTCCAGCGTCGGGATGTCTTTGGGCGGCTTGTCGGAGCTGATTATTATCTGTTTGTTGGCTTGGTGAAGGGCATTGAATGTGTGGAAGAACTCTTCCTGCATCTTTTCCTTGCCGGCTATAAACTGCACATCGTCCACTATGAGTACGTCCGCAGTCCGGTAAAAGCCGGCAAAATCAGCTGTTTTACGGAAGCGCAGGGCGTCCACAAACTCTTGTACAAACTGCTCGGTGGAAATGTATAAGACCTTGGCTCCGGGGTTTTGGGCCGACACGGCATTGCCGACTGCCTGTATAAGGTGCGTCTTGCCTATGCCAACCCCGCCGTATAAAAAGAGCGGGTTGTACTTGGTGCCTGGCTGCTGGGCTATGGCTTGGCAGGCGGCAAAGGCTAGTTCGTTGCCGGCGCCGACTATGAAGTTTTCAAACGTATAACGCTCGTTTATGCCCTGGCGGTAGGAGTGGGCCAGGGAGTTGTTGGTGTTTTGGCCACCGGCCTGCTTTTGCTCGCTGCTGGCTGGGGCAGCTGCGCTTACTAGTACCGGCTCCTCCATAGCCCTTGGTTGGCTAGCCGAAGAGACTATTTTGTACTCTATGGTTTCTGGTTCAACGCCGTTCTTTTTGAGGGTTTCGCTAACCAGGTCGTTATATTTACGTTCCAGCTGTTGCTTTATAAAGACGTTCGGGACGCCAATGATTATTTTGTCGTCGGACTGTTCTACAAGCTGCGTGTTCTTAAACCAAGTAACAAAATTGCCACGCGAAACAGAGAGTTCAATTTCTCCTAAAACTGCTTGCCACAGTGTGGAACTCACCGCGCTTAACGCCTCCCTTTAGCTTTTCCCCTGACTTAGTACGTACTAGTGTACCTAAGTATGGCAGACTTTTCCACACCCTGCAGAATGTAACTAGGGAAGCCGCGCTAAAACCGACGAAAACGGAGGTAGAGTTATCCACAGCAGTTTTCCACCCCTGTCAACCTGTGGAAAATACTTGGCCAAAGGGGGAAAACTTGCTAGGATAAAGTGGTTAATTATTGTCATTTTCACGCCACTAGGCGCGAAAGCAGCAAGCAATAGAAACTAGGAACTAGGTAGCTGTAGTTCCGTGAGCCGGAGCTTGTAGGCGAGCCGATTTCTAGTTACTATTTCCTAGTTGCTAATTACTAAAGTTGAAGGATTTTTATGCCAAAACGAACCTACCAACCCAAAAAACGCACCCGTTCGCGAGAGCACGGTTTTATGAAGCGCATGGCTACACGTGCTGGGCGCACCGTATTAGCCCGCCGCCGCCTCAAAGGCAGAGCTAAGCTTTCTGCCTAACAGGGGCTTTTATGCTCGGCACATTTCGGTCGCTGGACTGCGCTCCACTGCTCACGTACCTTTAGTACGTTGCGCTGCGGTGCTCGTCCATCATCCCAAACTGTACTCGAGCAGAAAACCCCAAAAGTAGCAGTTCGGAAAGAAATCTATCAACTATAACCTATAACCTATAAACTAGTTATATGCTTGGCAGACAACACCGGTTCCATGGGTTGGGGAGTTTGAACTTTGCGTATAAGCAAGGGCAGACTGTGCGCGGCCCGCTATTAAGCCTTAAGTATGCAGCCAACCCCAAGCGCTCCAGTTACCGGGTGGCGGTAGTGGTTAGCAAGAAGGTTAGCAAGTCGGCTGTACAGCGCAACCGCATGCGCCGCCGGGTATACGAGGCGCTCCAGGGCGAAGGCGGCAACATCAAACAGCCGTACGACCTTGTTTTTACCGTATTTAGCGACCAAGTCATGAACGCCGACTTTTCGGAGCTGCAAAAACAGGTACGTAAACTGTTATCTGTTATCGGTAATCAGTAACTACCAAGCTTGTCGATTATTTAAAAACAGCAGTTTTTGCCGCCCTTGGTACTTGGTTCTTGTTTCTTGTTTCTTACCGCTGATGGCAGCATGGTATAGTTTTATAGAAGGAATTTAGGAATATTTATGTTTACGACGCTCATCGTCCAGCCTATTTTTAACCTCCTAGTGCTGATATATACGTTCCTGCCCGGCCACAACTTTGGCCTGGCGGTCATACTGTTTACTATAGTTATCCGCTTGCTTATGTGGCCGCTGGTCAAGCGCCAATTGCACCAGGCCAAAGCCATGCGCGAGCTCCAACCGGAGATTAAGCGCGTCAAAGCCGAAGCCAAGGGTGACCGGCAGCGCGAATCAGTCATGCTCATGGAGCTTTACAAGGAGCGGGGTATTAACCCAGTCGGCTCCATAGTGGTGCTGATACCCCAGTTTTTTATACTGATAGGCCTGTATAGTGGCCTGAGCCGGGTGGTCCACAACCCGCATACCTTGGTTACTTTTGCGTACCCGGCACTACAACACACTTCCTGGATGCAACAGGTCGCCCACAACATCCACAACTTCGACAATAGCCTATTCGGAGTGGTTGACTTAGCGCGCTCGGCAACCGGCAAGGCCGGTGTGTACTGGCCAGCCATGATTATAGTAGTCGGCAGTGCAGTCATGCAGTACTACCAGAGCAAGCAGCTTATGCCGAATGACAAAAACTCACGTAGCTTGCGCTCTATATTGCGCGAAGCCGGTAGTGGCAAGCAGGCCGACCAATCAGAGGTCAATGCTGCTGTTGGCCGCAGCACCCGCTACTTCCTACCATTCATGATTTTCCTAGTTACGGTGAACTTGCCGGCAGCGCTTGGCCTATACTGGCTGACCGGTGGTATCGTGGCGTTCATCCAGCAGGACCGCGTACTTCGCCGCGACGAAACCGAAATGGAAGCCATAGCCGACAAGCCCAGTAAAGATGTCAAAACTATCCCTGAAGCAGAGATAGTTACTCCTCCTAAAACACCCAAAAAGAAAAAGAAGCATCACCATAAGAAGAGGAGGAAGTGATGCACTCAGATACAACACCAAAGGGAGACATTGATTCGGATGCCATGCAAGGCAGTGGCGAGGAGCGGACGGAGGCGTACCAAGCGTACGACGGAGGAGCACCGGAGCCAATAACGCAGCAGGGCGCCGAAAGTGATGGCCGCCAGGCCAGAACGGTCAATGACTCCTTAGAGGAGGCGATAGTTTTTGGTAAAAAATACCTGGAAGACCTATTATCATTTTTCGGCCTAAACACCGATGTCCACGCAACTAGCGACGACGAAGTTATTCAGCTGAATGTACCAAGCACCCACCTCAATGGCTTCTTAATAGGCCAGCGCGGCGAAAACATGCGCTCGCTACAGTACCTGGTAAGCACAGCGCTTAAAAATAACGGCTACACCCACACGCGGGCAAATGTAGACATTGCCGAGTATAAAAAGCAGCGGGCCGACCGGCTGCGCGAGCGGGCAGAGGAGTGGGTTAAGCGCGTTAAAGAATCTGGCGAACCTATGGACCTGCAGCCCATGAATGCTGCCGACCGCCGGGTGGTGCACCAGCTGGCCGCCGAGCATGGCCTTTCGAGCGACAGCGACGGCGAAGGCCGCGATCGACACATCGTCCTCAAACCAGCCAGCGAACAACCATAACACCTTAAACTCCTTGCCAAAGCACCCATCATGCAGTAGCATAATGGTAGAGCTTATCGTGAAATAAAAACCGTGAAAAACATATTTACTCGCCTAAAAACCACAAGCAAAGCGCACGTCCCATTGCTTGTTATTGGTGGGCTGTTTAGCCTTTTAGCCGGCCGCACAGCCTTTACTAAGCCGTTTCCATTGCCATACGATGAAAACTACCACTTCGGGCTCATAAAGCTATACGCCCACCACTTAAACCCCTTCCTATCTACCCAGCCACAAGGCGCAGACAGCCTCGGCGCCGTTGCGCGCGACCCCTCGTACTTTTACCACTATCTTTTAAGCTTTCCGCTGCGCTTGCTACAAGCCCTTGGCTTAAACGTACACACCCAGATACTTGTACTACGCAGCTTGAATATAGCACTTGGCTTGGGGACCTTGTACGTTGTTTACCGCTTAGCGCTAAGGATTGGCCTATCTGCCAAAACAGCTTGGCTACCAGTGCTGGCGCTGGCTATTACGCCGGTATTCTACGAACTGTCGGCGCAGGTTAATTACGACAACCTTTTCATTGGATTGACGGTACTGACGGTACTGGCAGTACTATCGATTACCGATAAACTACGCGCCGGCACGCTCCCTATAGCCAAACTGTGCGGCTTTACGGCGCTAGTCCTGCTTGCCAGCATCGTGAAGTACTCCTATTTGCCGATTGCTTTCGCTGCAACTTTGTTCGTAGCCCTATCCGCGTACAAGCATATAGGCTTGAAGCGGCTATTAACTCAGCTAAGGCACGGGTTTGCGGGCATATCGTCTATTGGTAAAGTTGCGCTCATTGTTCTAGTAGCGGTATCAGGCTTACTGTGGTACCAGCGGGACGGATTGAACATCGTCCTGTACTATACGCCCCATCCCCAGTGCCAAATAGCGTTAGGAGTTGAGCAATGTGCCAAGTACGCCCCTTGGGCCCGCAATTACCAATTGCGCCAAACATCAGCCCAGCGCCCACAAGACGGATTGCAGGTTGTTGCGTTCACAAAATACTGGTTCAGGGCCATGGTTATAGAAACGTACAGTTCAATACACGCCCATAACGGGGTGGTGGTATATTCGCCTTATGCGGAAGCCCGCACTGTTGCCAAGTCGCTTATTGCATTTGGTGCACTGCTGGCTACAGCGTTCGTATTGTTTAGTAAACGCGCGCGGGTCTTGTGGATGCCGGGTATTATAGTATGCGCGGCTTACCTGGCCGCATTGTGGGTTCAGAACTTCAGCGACTTCCACCATTTGCATTCGCCCATTGCCATCCAGGGTAGGTACTTGCTGCCTGCTATGCCATTCGTGTACCTCTTCGCTACCTATGGATACACGTTATTTACCCGCTATTCCATAGCAGAGGCTACCCAATTGCAGGGCAATGTTGCCGCAGGCATCAAGGCAAGGGCATTACGGCCTGTTACAGCAGTACTCAAGCTCGCTGGCACGGTGCGGCTAGTTTAGTTATTGCTTAAGGCACGTGAGTAAACGGCAAGGGTCTGTTCGGCCATGTGCTGCCAGGAATATTTGGCGGCTTGGGTTTTGCCACGTTCAACCAAGTCATTGCGGAGGTTTTTATCTGTCAGCACTTCATTTATGGCGTCGGCCATGGATTGGGTGTCGGTGGGGTTGAAGTAGTGGGCGGCATCGCCGTATATTTCTGGCAGGCAAGTGGCGTTGCTGCTAGCTACCGGGGCGCCGTGCACCATCGCTTCCAGCCCGGGCAAGCCGAAACCTTCGCTTAAAGAAGGGAAGACGTATGCATCGCAGTTTTCGTACAGCCAGCGTAAGCCCGAGTCACTTATAAAGTCTGTGAACTCAACGTTTTCTATGCTTTTTTGCTGCGCGAGCGCCTCCATGCGGCGGTAGTTGTTATCTTTCTTGCCGGCAAGTACCAGGTGCAGGGCAGGGTGCTGGGCCTTAAGTAGCCGGAAGGCATCCACTAGTCGCTCCAAGTTCTTGTGCGGCGTCGGCCTGCCCACGTACATAATAAATTGCTTATTTTGCAAACTGGGCAGGGGAGCAGGGGGGTCGGCTATGTGGTCGGCCGCTTCGTAAGTAACAGTAACTTTATCCGGGTTTATGCCGGCGTATGCAACCAAGTCGTCCTTAACGAATTGGGACGGCGTGATTATTGCCTTGGACTTTTTTGCAACACGCTTTACCACCCACTTGTACACCTGCTGCTTAACCCAAAACAATGTTCGCTTTTTGTCTGGGTTTGTAAAACGGGCAGTCGTCAAATCATGCAC
>DASSKV010000116.1:0-3429 GCA_035690125.1 Saccharimonadales bacterium (SeqCode)
CGACCTGTCCGGCATGGACTTGTGCAAACAATAGTCCAGCGTAAGTTTTCTGACAGCACTACATACTTATTTACCGCTACAGTGTCTTAGTGGCAAAAGCTAAGACCAAACGACCAAAGGCCAGGCTCAACTTTACCGAGCAGTTTTTTCCTGCCCGGCCACGCCAACTATTAAAGCTAGCACGCAGCGTTGCTATATCACCGCTAAAAGCCACCCGCAAAATAGGGCTGGCCAGCGCCGGCAACAACAACTATTTGCTATGGCTCAAGGGCGAATCGATGCTAGAGGCGGCCAACAGACTAGCCACGCGCTACTCCGGCCGTAGCCATATGTGGCGCAACCCCTACGCCCGTGCCCGGCCGCGCGCCGCTATCAACCAAGCTTCGGTATGGTATGCGGCATACCCAAATTCGCTTATAACCAAAAACGGCTCATCGCTTATCGCCACGTTAGCCGATAAAGCTTTGTGGCAGGCATTCCAGGAGGTAGGCATACAGGGCCTGCACACCGGCCCCATGAAGGCTGCCGGCGGCATAGCCGGCTGGCAAACAACGCCTAGCATAGACGGACACTTCGACCGCATAAGCACCCGTATCGACCCGCTGTTCGGAACAGAGGATGAATTCCGCCAGCTCGCCAAAGTGGCGCAGAGCCATGGTGGCATAGTCATAGACGATATTGTGCCAGGCCACACCGGCAAGGGCCCTGACTTCCGCTTGGCCGAAATGAACTACGGCGAATACCCGGGCATCTACCATATGGTGGAAGTTGACATACAGGACTGGCACTTGCTGCCGGAAGTGCCCCCAGGTAAAGATTCAGCAAACCTGGACCACGAACAAGAGGAAGCACTAAAAAAGGCGGGCTATATTATTGGCCGCTTGCCACGCGTCATATTTTACGAGCCAGGGGTTAAAGACACCAATTGGAGCGCCACGCAAGCAGTGAAGGGCATAGACGGCAGAGTGCGACGCTGGGTATACCTGCACTATTTTAAGGAAGGACAGCCGAGCATCAACTGGCTCGACCCGTCGTTTGCAGGCATGAAGCTTGTTATAGGCGATGCGCTGCACTCGCTGGGCGAACTGGGCAGTAAAGGCCTACGGCTGGATGCCAACGGCTTCCTCGGTATAGAAAAGATAAATGACGAGCTGGCGGCCTGGAGCGAAGGCCACCCACTGAGTGAAGCTGCCAATATGATAATAGCCGGCACGGTGCGCAAGCTGGGGGGCTTTACGTTCCAAGAGCTCAACCTGAGCATGGACGACATAAAAACTATGTCAGTGTCTGGTGCTGACTTGTCGTATGACTTTGTAGGCCGCCCCGCTTACCACCACGCACTGGCCACCGGCGACACGGAGTTGCTACGGCTCGTACTCACCGAAGCCAAGGGATTGGGTATAGACCCGGCGTCGCTGGTGCACGCCTTGCAGAACCACGATGAACTAACGCTGGAACTCGTGCATTTCTGGACAGTGCACAAAGACGATACATACACTTTTCGCGGCCGGAAAATGAAGGGCAGTGAGCTGCGCGAAACCGTGCGCAAAGACATGTATGCCAAGCTCACCGGCAAGTACGCCCCCTACAACCTCAAGTTCACCGAAAATGGCATAGCCTGCACCACCGCCAGTTTCGTTGCGGCTTGTCTGGGGTATAACAAGCTAGAAAAGCTTGGCAAAAGGGAAATAGGCCGTATCCAGCAAGCCCACTTGCTGCTGGCCATGTATAACGCCTTGCAGCCAGGGGTGTTTGCGCTATCCGGCTGGGACCTGTGTGGCAGCTTGACAGTGCCCCACAACGAAGTAGAAAAGCTTATAGATGACGGTGACACCCGTTGGGTTAACAGGGGAGCTTATGACCTTATGGGCACCAGCCCCGCTGCTAAGCACTCACTAGCGGGCTTACCACGCGCCCAGAGTTTATATGGCAGTCTGCCAGAGCAACTGCAAGACCCAAGTTCGTTTGCGCGCCAGCTGCAACGCATACTTGCCGTCCGTAGCGAGTGTGGCCTGGCTACCGCCCATTTGGAGGACATCCCGCCGGTTGCCCACTCTGGGGTACTGGTACTGGTGCACCGCCTAGCCGAAGACAAGTTACAGGCAACTGTCCTCAACTTTTCGGCCGAGAAAGTGAGCCTGCCAATACAATCGGGCAGTTTCCCAAAGGGCAAGTCAGTCGTGGATATGTTTACTGGCAAAAAGCTGGGAAAAGTAGATGCTAACAGGGGTTTTGTGGTCAACCTTGAGCCGACTGACGGTACGTCGATACTTATAGGTTAAGCCCTCATAGGGGGTCGCCGAGCTAAATATTTCACTGCTTAAGTTGTCTGTATAGGTTAGATTACTACATAAGTATCTAAGAAAAAGCCTAATGCAGGGGGCAGTAATGGTTTACACATTGGCACAGGGTGCCCACAACTATAATAGACGCACACACTATAGCCTGTATGGTGGCGTGGAGTACTACCCCGACCGTGCTTTTGCGCTCAAAGAGCTGCTACCACTTGTAGCTATACCCGTAGTGTCGGTAGCCATCCTGACAGCTATGCTCAGCTTCCACGTGCCAACCATATCACCGACCACTGGGGCGTCAGGTAGCGAAAGCGGTAAAACCCAAAATAATAAAACTTACTCGCTAGTACTGAGCCCCAGTGGCGCTAAGGCCGCCAACCCTCGCGGTAACTCTGCAGGCGCCTCCCCAAACACTGCAACATCTCCATTGAGCCCGGCACCTTTATTGCCATTAAGCCCATCTGGCACTGATAACGGCCAAGGTATTATCGGTGGTATGGGTGGCGGCGGTGGCATAACGTCGACAAGCACGGGTACCACTGTGACCGACCCGACGGGCTCCACGACCACGTCAACTGGCGGCACTGGCTCTACAACAGGCTTGTCTTCATCTGTTTCAACCCCATTACTCCAAACCAGTACAACGACTTCACTTAATACCAGCACCAATACTGCCCAGGCTGGTGTAGATGTATTTGTAGCACCTACCAGTACCAGCCTTTCAGGCGGCACTAGCCTCACCCCATAACCGTAGCCTAACAACAGTGCTACAATGGGGCTATGGATGCTTTTCCACCCCTGGAACCTAAAATAGTATTAGGTGTGGCCGCCCACCCAGACGACCTTGATTTCGGCGCCTCCGGAACGTTAGCAAAATGGGCAGCGCAGGGAGCAGCGGTTTACTACCTCGTGCTTACCGATGGCAGCAAAGGCTCGGCTGACCCATCCATGACCCCAGAAAAGTTAAAAACTATCCGCCACCAAGAACAAACGGAGGCCCTGAAACGGCTCGGCGGTAAAAGAGTTGACTTCTTGGATTACCCAGATGGTTACCTTGAGGTAACATTGGACCTCAAGCGTGACATCGTTAAAGCCATCCGAACCTGCCGCCCTGATGTGGTCATAACCATGGACC